>CBFHCJ010000071.1:0-15769 GCA_965654005.1 uncultured Streptomyces sp.
CTCGTTGGCGACGAGATCGGCGAGGCAGAGATCCGATGCCGAGCCGCCGTCGCCAACTGCCCAATCTGCACAATCGGAATATGAACTTCCGCCCTCATTACGGCCAATAGCGGGCTTATGCTCAACTCTCCTACACCGGAGCTTCACACTTGGAGCACATTACTTCCGCAAGCCACATTGAGGGGGGAGGCAGCCGCTCCACGGAACGGGTGGGGGTGGACCTCGCGTGGGACCGCGGGGTACGCGCCGGACCGCGGAACGGCCGCCCATACGTCAGCGCCGACTACCGGTCACCGCCCCGTCGCCGGTCACCGCCCCGTCGCCGACCGCCGCTTCCGCGCGCCGATCGTCGCCCCTCGCCGCCCTCGCCATACGCCGCCGCTTCCTTCCCTCGGCGCCCCCACAGCGCGTACGCACCGCCGGCCAGCAGCGCCACCGCTCCCCCGACCCCGCCGACAAGAGCCCACGACGAACCACTCCGCTCGGTGGAGGCCTCCGCGCCGGACGCGCCCTTCTTCGCCGCCCCCACCCCCGCCTGCGAGGGAGACACCTTCACCCCGCCCTCGCTGAGCGGATCGACCAGCGTGCCCACGGCCTGGGCGCTGCCGGCGTGCGAAAAGCCCCAGTCGAGCAGGGCGGCGGTCTCGGTGTAGACGCCGTTGCCGCCGGACCTCGGGTGCATGACGGTCACCAGCAGGGTGCGCCCGCCACGGGTGGCGGCGCCGGTGAACGTGTTGCCCGCGTTGCTGGTGTAACCGTTCTTCACGCCGATGAGCCCCTGGTACGTGCCGAGGCCCCACGCACCGGTCAGCAGGCGGTCGGTGTTCTGGATCTGGAAGCTCTTCTTGCCGCCCGCCGGGAAGTCGGCGGTACGTGTCGAGCAGTAGCCGCGGAAGTCGCCGTCCTTCAGGCCGTGGCGGGCGAACAGCGTGAGGTCGTACGCGGAGGAGAGCTGCCCCTTGTGGTCGAAGCCGTCGGGGCTGACCACATGTGTGTCGAGGGCCTGCAGGTCCTCGGCCTCGGCCTGCATCTCGGCGACGGTCCTCGCGAGCCCGCCGTTCATGTGGCTGAGGACGTGCACGGCGTCGTTGCCGGAGCGAAGGAAGACGCCGAGCCACAACTGCTCGACGGTGTACGTGGTTCCGGGCCTGATGCCGACCAGGCTGGAGCCCGCCGGGACGTCCGCGAGATCGGCGTCGGTCACCTTGTGCGTCCGGGTCCGCTCGAACTTCTTCAGCACGGTGTCCGCGAACAGCATCTTCAGCGTGGAGGCGGGCGGGAGCCGCTGGTGCGCGTTGTACGAGGCGAGCACCTCGCCGCTGTCGCGATCGGCGACGAGCCAGGAGCGGGCGGTGAGCTTCTGCGGCAGGCCGGTGGCTCTCTGCACCTGGACACCTGAACGGCCCAGCCGTTCGCCGCCGATGGTCGTGGCGGCAGACGCGAACGCAGACTCGGATGCAGACGCAGACGCGGCGAGTGACAACGGCACGCCCGCGGCGAGCCCGAGCACCGCGCGGCGGGACATCCGCGCGGCACGCGGGGAGGGCCAAGAGGAATCACGCATCCCGGGACCGTACAAAGCGAGCCTGTGGCGACACGCAGCAGGGTCACCAAAGCGTGGCAAAGGCCCGGTCACGTCGGGTTCATCATCATGGGTCCGTCCGCAAAGGCGGGGCGTTCCCTCGTGATGCGGGCGGCAAGGTGGTCCACCCGGCGCTCGGCACCGCGGGCACGGCGGTCCTGGCGAGCTGGGTGAGCAGCCGCGGGCCGGCACGGGCGGCCGGGGGTGTAGCCCGCTGCACCCCCGGCGGGGAGCGCTCTCCCCCGCGACCGCCGCGCCCGGCGTCTAGCCTGGTCGGCATGGGGAAGACGGTGCGGCAGGCGGCGCGTGCGACGTTCCGGCTGTTCTTGGCCGCGGTGCTGGCCTTCGGCTCGTGTCTCTTCATCTGCGTGCTGCTGATCACCGCCGCCGCGGCGGTCACGGTCGTCGGGGCCGTCCTGGTTCCCGAGACGGTGCTGCTGATCCGCCGGATCGCCGGGGGCAAGCGCCGCATGGTGGCCGCGTGGACCGGACGCGAGATCCCCGAGGCGTACCGTCCGCTGCCGGACACGGGCCCGCTGCGGGAGCGGGTGCGGGCCGCGGTGCGCGATCCCGGCACCTTCCGCGACGTGCGCTGGATGGTCGCGTACTACGTGTACGGCTGGCTGCTCGTGCTCGCCGTGCCGCTGTGGCCGCTGGGGCTGGTCGTCGACGGCTTGTGGTGCGGGCTGCTGCGCCGCGAGGCGGTCGTCCTGCCGCTGATCGGCCGGCTCGCGGACCTGGACGCCCGCTGGTCCGAGGCGCTCCTCAAGCCCTCACCCAACGCGCAGCTCGTCGAACGCGTCGAGGAGCTGACCGCGACCCGGGCGGGCGCGATCGCCGCGCACGGCGCCGAACTGCGCCGTATCGAACGGGATCTGCACGACGGCGCCCAGGCCCGCCTGGTGGCGCTGTCCATGCGTATCGGACTGGCGAAACGGGCCTACGCGCATGACCCGGAGGTCGCGCGCAGGCTCCTCGACGAGGCCCAGGACCAGGCCGAGGAGGCCCTGGCGGAGCTGCGGCACGTGGTGCGCGGCATCCATCCGCCGATCCTCACCGACCGAGGGCTCGTCGGGGCCGTCCGCGCGCTGGCGGCCGGCAGCGGGCTCGACGTCACCGTGGACGTGGAGGGTCTGGCGGACGACGGGCCGCGGGCCCCGGCGGCGGTCGAGGCGGCGGCGTACTTCGTGGTGGCCGAGGCGCTCACCAACGCCGCCAAGCACAGCGGGGCCCCGCGGGCCTCGGTCCGGCTCGAACGGGTGCCCGTCGGGTTGCGGGCCGTCGTACGGGACGAGGGCCGGGGCTGCGCGGACGAGAAGGACGGTTCCGGACTGCTGGGCATGCGCCGCCGGGTCGCCGCGCTGGACGGTACCTTCACCGTGAGCAGCCCTGACGGGGGTCCGACCGTGATCGAGGTGGAGTTGCCGTGCGTGTGGTGATCGCCGAGGACAACGCCCTGCTGCGGGAGGGGCTCGTCCTGCTGCTGAGGTCGGCGGGGCACGAGGTCGTGGCCGTGGCAGGCAGCGGCCCCGAGATCCTCCCGGCGCTGCTGGAACACCGTCCGGACGCGGCCGTCCTGGACGTGAGGATGCCCCCGCACTTCCGCGACGAGGGCCTGCGGGCGGCACGTGAGGCCCGCGAGAGGATCCCAGGACTGCCGGTGCTCGTGCTCTCGCAGTACGTCGAGGAGTCGTACGCCGTCGAGTTGCTGGGCGGCGGCGCGAGCGGGGTCGGCTATCTGCTCAAGGACCGGGTGGGCCGCGTCGACGAGTTCCTGGACGCGCTGGACCGGGTCGCGGCGGGCGGTACGGCCCTCGATCCCGAGGTGGTGACCGAACTGCTGGCCCGCCGCCGCGACTCGCCGCTGGACTCGCTGACCCCGCGCGAGCGCGAGGTGCTGAAACTGATGGCCGAGGGCCACGACAACGCGACCATCGCCAAGACCCTCGTGGTCACGGAACGCGCGGTCAGCAAGCACATCGGCAACGTCTTCCTGAAACTGGGCCTGCCGCCGAGCGACAGCGGACACCGCAGGGTGCTGGCCGTGCTGGCGTACCTGAACAACGCATAGCGGTCGCCCTGGTGTGGCCATCAGGCCGAGGTGGGGCAGGTCGCGGTGCGGCCGGTCGGGCGGCGGCAGCAGCAGCACGTCCAGCGCGGCTGTCCAGCCGTCCGCCGGCGGAAGCCCGAACCGAGACCTGCGGAAGCCGGAACGGGGACCTGGCGGAAGCCGGAACGGGGACCAAGGGGGTTTCCGGGGCTGCGATCGCGCGGCTCTCCCAGCCCACTTCCTTCACCGCAGGGTGTCGGTGGTGCGTAGCGCTGTACCTGATCGGCAACGCCTCCCGGTCGGGCAAGACCCCCGCGTATGGCTGCTGACCAGTACAAACGCAGAAGTCCGGCTGGAGCACTACACTAGCCGCCACACTGACACACCCGACTCAAGGAGACACCCGACCGTGACGGCCATCGTCGACGAGCTCACGTGGCGCGGGCTGATCGCCCATGCCACTGATGAGGACGCACTGCGCAAGGCTCTCTCGAACGGCCCCGTCACGTTCTATTGCGGCTTCGACCCGACCGCGGCCAGCCTCCACGTCGGCCACCTGGTGCAGGTGCTCACCCTCCGCCGGCTCCAGCTGGCCGGGCACCGGCCGCTGGCGCTCGTGGGCGGCGCGACCGGCCACATCGGCGACCCGCGACCGACCGCCGAGCGCACCCTGAACGACCCGGAGACCATCGCCCAGTGGGTGACCCGGCTGCGCGCGCAGATCGAGCCGTACCTGTCCTTCGAGGGCGACAGCGCGGCGACCATGGTCAACAACCTGGAGTGGACCGCGGGCCTGTCCGTGCTCGAGTTCCTGCGGAACATCGGCAAGCACTTCCGAGTGAACAAGATGCTCACCAAGGACTCGGTCGCCCAGCGCCTGGCGTCCGAACAGGGCATCAGCTTCACGGAGTTCAGCTACCAGTTGCTTCAGGCCATGGACTTCCTGGAGCTCTACCGGCGGTACGGCTGCACCCTCCAGACCGGTGGCAGTGACCAGTGGGGCAACCTCACGGCCGGTCTCGATCTGATCCACCGCCTGGAGCCGCACGCCGAGGTGCACGCGCTCGCGACGCCACTGATGACGAAGGCGGACGGCACCAAGTTCGGCAAGACGGAGACCGGCACGCTCTGGCTCGACCCGGAGATGACCACGCCGTACGCGTTCTACCAGTTCTGGCTGAACACGGACGACCGGGACATCTCGCGGTACATGCGCATCCTCTCCTTCAAGTCCCGTGAGGAGCTGGAGGAGTTGGAGAAGGTGACCGAGGAGCGGCCGCAAGCCCGTACCGCTCAGCGCGCGCTCGCCGAGGAGTTGACCACGCTGGTGCACGGCGCCGACCAGTGCGCCGCCGTGATTGCCGCGTCGAAGGCGCTGTTCGGGCAGGGTGAGCTCGTCGAACTCGACGAGGCGACGCTGGCCGCTGCGGTCTCCGAGCTCCCGAACGCGAAGGTGAGCGAGCTCGGCCAGGTCACCGATCTGTTCGCGGAGGTTGGCCTGGTGGCGAGCAAGTCGGCCGCCCGCCGCACCGTGAAGGAGGGCGGCGCCTACGTGAACAACGTGAAGGTGACCGCCGAGGACGCGGTGGCCACGACCGACGAACTGCTGCACGGACGCTGGCTGGTGCTGCGCAGGGGCAAGAAGAACCTGGCAGTGATCGAGGTCACCGGGGCCTGAGGCAGACCGACCGACCGCGCGCCGGGCCGGCCGACGAGCGCCGGCCCAGGCAACCATCGCGAGGGCCTGCCGGGCAGCGGGCTTCTTTGCCGGTCATGCGCCCACCCCGCCATGTGCTGCCTGTGCACCCGCAGGCCGCCCGCGCCCCCCGGGTACAACCGGCTGCGGGCGGTCTTGTTCGGTCCAGATGCATTTGCCGTCACGCAGATAGCGGGCGCCCCAGCGCTGGGAGAGGGCTGCTACCAGTTGCAGACCCCTGCCGCCTTCGTCGGTGTACGCGGCGCGCCGGATGCGCGGGGTCGTCAGGCTGCCGTCGTAGACCTCGCAGATCAGTGACCGACTGCGGAGCAGACGTAGGCGTATGGGGCCCTGGGCATGGCGAACGACGTTGCCGACGAGCTCGCTGACCAGGAGTTCGGTGGTCATGACGAGGTCGTCCAGGTCCCACGACGCCAGTTGTCGGCGGACGTGTTCGCGGGCCTGCCCGGCGGCCCGGGGATCGGTGGGAAGGCTGTAGGTCGCGACGTCGGCCTCGGCGGTGGGCCGGGTACGGGCGATGAGCAGGACCGCGTCGTCGTCGGTCTGCTCACCATCGGGCAGCAGGGCTGAGAGGACCAGGTCGCACAGCTCGTCCAGACTTCTGGCGTCGTCCCCGTCTCCTGACGAGAAGAAGGACGTTCGTGTCACGGCCTGGGCCAGAATCTGCTGCAGCTGGGTCAGGCCCTGGTCGACGTCACGGGTGCCGGCTTCGAGCAGACCGTCGGTGCAGAACACCACCAGGCCGCCTTCCGGCAGCTGTATCTCATGGGTGCCGAAGGGAGGTTCGGCGGCGCCCAGTGGCGGGTCGACGGCCAGGTCGGGGCAGAAGACGGTCCCGTCGGGGCGGACGATGACCGGCGGTGGATGACCGGCCACCGACAGCGAGCAGACCTGGCCGACCGGATCGAACACGGCATACAGGCAGGTGGCGTAGAAGTCCTCCCCGAGGTCGCTGACGATGTCGTTGAGGTGGCTGAGCAATTCCTCGGGAGGCATCTCCAGGTCGGCGAGGGTACGGACGGCTGTGCGCAGCCGTCCCATGGTGGCCGCTTCGGCGATGCCGTGGCCCATGACGTCGCCGATCACCATGGCGGCCCGATCGGCGGACAGCGGGATCAGGTCGTACCAGTCACCGCCCACCCCGTCCCCGCGGCCGGCGGGGAGGTAGCGCGCGGCCGCGTGTACGGCGGGCAGGTGGGGCAGCTCCCGGGGGAGCAGGCCGCGCTGCAGTTCCTGCGCCCGAGCGTGCTCCATGTCGTACAGACGGGCCCGCTCCAGCGCCTGGCCGACCAGACCGCTGAGCGCCATCATCAGGGTGCACTCCGAGTCGCTGAAGGACCGCGGCCGGCTGAAGGAGATGACACAGCAGCCGATGGCATGCCCGGAGGCAAGCAGAGGCAGGAACGCCCAAGCGTTCATCGCCGACGCGATCGCCATGTGAGTGAAGTCCGGATAGCGGCTGTCGAACTCGGCGAGCGATCCGATGAAAACGGGCATACGCGTGCGGAGCACGTCGGCGTCCACGGTGTGGGACGAAAGGGGGCGATCGCCGATCCGATCTGCGAATCCGGGTGGATGTCCGACGAGGCCGACGACACGCAATCGGCCGCCCTCGAGCGCATCGATCCCCAGTCCGTCGGCTCCCAGGGGAGGCAGAATGTGCTCCGCGACGACCTTCAGGACATCCTCGGCGGTGAGGGCTTCGGCGAGCGCCTCGGTCAGTTCGCCCATCAGGGCGGCCCGCTCGGGCTCGACCGCTGAACCAAGGCCCTGCGGTATGTCGGACGAGCCGTCCGGGCGCGCAGCGGCCCAGGCGGCCACCGAACGCAGAAGGGACCGCTTCACGTCATCCGGCTCGCCGGGCTCCGCCGCGAGCACGGACAGCGCACCGACCGGCCCATCGGTCCCGAGAAGGGGCACCGCCGCCATGCCGGCCGCGCCGGTCCCCAAGCTGTCCCCGTCCAGCCAGACGAAGGCACCACGCCGCACGGCGAGCGCGGGCGCCACGTCCTGCTCGTCACGCAGATCCGCCCACGTCTCGGCGCTCCCGGGGGCGAGGCCGCTGGCCGCCACCAGGCGCAGCCGACCAGCGGCGGGACCGCGCCGATGGATCAAGGCGCCGAGGCCGTCCAGGCACGTCGTCGCCTGCTGGAGAGCCAGCGTGAGCCGCTCCACGCCCCAGGGTGCCGAGGCCGCCACAAAGCTGAGCCCCGCCGACTGCGGCTCTTCGGCGTGGCTCTCGGGGCCGGACTTGGCTGCCACCTCGCCCCCTGCTTGCTCGCAGGTCAGACGCCGCTCCATGCGGTGGCGGGTGAACGCACCCGAAACCGACACGTCGGGCAGTACGTCTTCTGGTGGCACCACCTTAGCTCTTGGCCGCATACGCGCACACGCGCCGCCGCAGCGCACACGGACGGACGCGACGTGCACGGCCGTCTCGGCACCGGGGGCCACCGGGGGGCGGTGTGGTGTCAGGCATGGTCGTGCAGGCGTTCCGCCAGGGCGGTGAGTCCAGTCGAGGGCAGTTCGCCAGGTGCTCACGGAACGGAGGTTCTCTGCGGCGGCACCGCCTTCGCGCCAGAGGTCGATGACCGGGTCGCGACTGGCGCCCAGCCGTTGACAGAGCCTGCGCACCTCTGACAAGATCGGCGATCATTTGACCCGAAACGATCCGTGACCTCTCCCTCTTATTCGATCACCAGGATTGCCATGTCTCTTTCTGGGCGCGTCTTAATAGTCTCCCCTCAGAAAACCGGGACCCATCTGATCCAGGAACTCATGCTGGAGCTGGGCTTCAAGATCGTAGGTGCGACTCGACCGTCGACACGGAACACTCCAGTCTTCAGCGATACCCAACGAAGGAAGATCGCCCGACTGGTGCACAACGATTCCGAGTACGAGGACATCGTGCACCCGAAGAACTCATCGGATTTCCTCGCCAGAACCGATGAGGCATGGAAGGCACTGTGCTGGAGCTGGTACAGGCGCTTCGGTCAGCCAGTGGCGAATCGCTACGGTCAAGACAAATCGGATTTTGTCGACTTCACCGCAACGAATCCAAAAATTGCCGGCACCCGTTTCTCTGAAACACCGGACGGCTTGTGCTGGATATGGCACGACCTGAACATTTCAACGGTGGACGGCAGCTTTGTCGGCGAGTGGTGCGACACCGGCGAGCCCCCTGTCATACTCAACTATCGCGATCCGCGGGATGCACTGGTCTCGCTCATAAACTTTGTGGAAGGTAAAACCCCGAAGGGGTACGGAAACTTCTACGAGCGCCGAGTCTTCAATGCGATTCTGCGCGGCAAATCCACCATGGCCGAGAAAATTGACTACGCGTTACGTGATCCGTACTTTCTGGCGCGCACGGAGTTCGAGAAGGCCATATGGCTGCTCCATCACCCGGGCGTCTGCAAGGTCAGGTACGAGGACTTGGTCGGCCCCAGGGGCGGAGGTACCAGGGAGACTCAGGTAGCCGCCGTACACAGGGTGCTGGAGCATGTCGGCGCGACAGACAAGGATGCCGAGGCCGTCGCGGACCGCATCTACAGCACGGATGCCTGGTCCTTCCATCGTGGTCGGACCGGTTCCTGGCGCGAGGCGTTCTCAGCGGAGAACCTCACGCTCTTCAAAGAGCGATACGGCGAGGTCTTGGAGCAGTACGGCTATGAGTGAGCGCACCGTCATGGAGCCGACCGGCATCGAGATCGAGGCTGCTGCCGAGAACAGCCGCCCCCGGGGCTTCATCCTCCTCGGCGGCTTCGGAGTGATCTGCCGCAATCCTCAGTACTTGGAGGACCTGCGCAGTCGTGGGCTGCGGATCCTGCTCATCACCCCCGAGAAGTGGCGCGGGGAAACACTCGCGAGAACCGGTGACTCGGCTCATCCGGCGTCGGCGATCGAGGACGTGGCGTTCGTCATGGGATCGATGCAAGCCGAAGGATCCTTCACCGCCGGAGTGATCGCTTGTGCCTGCTGGTGGCGCGAGCGATACGACATCGTGGGTGTGTACGCGGTCGGGGAGATCCTCGTCGAAGAGACCGGGCTGCTGGCCGACGCCTTGGGTGTTCCGTCCCCGGGTCTTCGGGCCAGCCGCATCTGCCGCAAGAAGTATCTTCAGCGGTGGCACCTTGACGAGTGGAGCCCGGCCTCGACTGTCGTACCGGCGGGTGAGCGCTCGGCTTTCGACACGACAGCTGTTCGCTTCCCGGCGATCGTGAAACCTGCGGCGCGCCACTCCAGTTCCGGTGTGAGCGTGGTGACCGGGCCGGAGGAGTTGAACGCGGCGCTCACCGCCTTCCCGCCCGGGGAGAACGTGCTCGTCGAGGAGAGGATCGTCGGCCAGGAGTTCTCGGTGGAGACCTTGGTCCAGGGCGGTCGGACGGTGTTCGCCTCTGTGACCACCAAGGAAACCACCGAATCCGTATCCAACTCGTTCGTGGAACTCTCGCACAGCGTGCCCTGCGCGCTCCCCTCGGCCGCTTCCGCGCTGCTGGATGCCAACCACAAGATGCTGGACCGGCTTGGTTTCGAGAACGGGATCGCCCACTCCGAGTGGCGCCTGACGGCCGACGGCCGCCCCCATCTGATGGAGGTGGCCGCCCGGACTCCGGGCGACGGTCTTCTGGCCCTGTACCACCTGGCCACCGGTGAACCGCTGGAACCGCACATCATCCGGGTGGCGCTGGGCGAACCGACCTCCTATCCCCCGCTGCGCCGTTACACCCGGCAGGTCTACCTGGACCACGAGCCGGGGGTGTTGTCCGACGTCGTGTTGCACTGGCCCGGAGTGGAGCCTGTGTGGGCGGGCGAGGACGGGGTGTGGCCCGAGATCGCACCGGGTCGGCCGAACGACCCCCCGACGCTGCGCAGCGTGCTGGTTCTTCAGGAACGCGGCAGCGTGCTGCGTCCGCTGCGGGACTCCGACGACCGTGCGGTGACCTTCTTCATCGATGCGGCCACTCCGGAGGAACTGGACGCGCTGGAGCAGTCCGTCCGCAAGTGTCTGGACATCCAGATCGCCCGTGGCTGAGGAGCCATGACTCGTACTCGGACACTGCAGTTACCGCAGGTCTCCGCATTCCGCAGGCTCTGGATCGGCGATGCGATAGCCCGACTCGGCTACCAGATCGCTCAGTTCACGCTGCCCCTGATGGCGGTGACAGTGCTGCACACCAGTGCCTCGCGCGTCGGCCTGGTGTCAGCATCACAGTCCGTGCCGGTGATCGTGTTGTCCCTGACGGCCGGTGCGGTGGCGGATCGGGTGTCCACCCGTGCGCTGGTGGTCGCCTGCAACGCGTTGCGCGCCGTCGCGTTCGGTCTGCTGGGTGCCCTGTACGCGCTGTTCGGGCTCGACCTGTGGCTACTGATCGTCACCGCCGTTCTGATCGGTTCAGCCACCGTCTTCTACGACGTCGGCTTCCAGGCTTCGGTCCCCAGGGTCGTCGGCGTTGAACGGCTGACCGCGGGGAACGGCATCCTCCAGGCCAGTGTCTCGGCAACACAGATGGCCGGCCCGGCGCTCGCCGGCTTCTTCGCGCAGACTGCCGGGCTGCCCGCTTCCATGACCGTCACCGCTTCGCTCTTCGTTGCCGCCATGGTCAGCTTCTGGTCACTGAAGGGGGCGAAGGACGCGCGGGAGGGAACCGAGCGGGAGGCACTGCCGGTCACCGCCGGTCTGAAGTTCGCCTGGCGCAGCCGCCCGATCCGGGACCTGTGCCTGCAGTCGGGTCTGTTCAACCTGCACGAGCAGGCGTTCCTGACCGCCTTCCTGGTCTACGGGGTCAGGGTCAGCGGAATGTCCGGCGGCGGGGTGGGTCTGGTCATCGGCCTGGGCAGCGTGGGCGCCCTGGTCGGATCCATGGTGACCGGTCACCACTCGGCACGGCTTCACGCGGGCCGGTCGGTCCTCACCGGGCTGGTCGTGGCAGCGCTGGCGCTCCTGGCGTCCACGCTGCTCGCCGCGCCGTGGCATGCGTCGGCCGTCGAGATCTTCGCGGCCGGGTTCTTCGTCAACGGCGTCGCGCAAGCGGTCTACAACGTCTTCGTGGTGAGCCTGCGTCAGACGATTCCGCCGCAGCGGTACCTCGGCGCGGTCACCGCGAGCTATCGGCTTGTCTCATTCGGCGCCATACCACTGGGAGCACTGCTCGGCGGCTCTCTGGTCGACATGGCCGGGTCGAGGAGTACGGCGTCCTGGACCTGCCGGGCTCCCGGGAGGCTTTCATCGAGGCAGGCCTGCTCGGCGACTCGTGAGACGGCGCGGTGTGGCCCGGAAGCGGCCACACCGGTCGAAGGGTGCTGCGCCGACACGGCCCTGCGCCTGCGGGGTGACGGTGCTGCCGACCGGCCTGCCGAGCGCCGGGAAGACGACGATCGCCCGGACCGTCGCCCATGACCGAGCGTTCGACGGACAAGGCGGGGATCGCCCCTCCCGGAACCATTGCGGGAGGGGGATCGAGGCCCTATCGTACGGATCCAAACGAATGGGCGCGCATTCCACGCCCACCGTTGCCGCGGGCAGCGGCCGTCTCCGACAACGCGGCTGCCCAGGTCCGGCGCCGCCCACTCGGCCCACCCCGTCCCCGTCCCCCCGCCTGAAAGTCGAGCCCCCTCATGTCGCAGCAGCTTTCGTCTCCCGCCGACGCAACAGTCGGCTACACCCGCACCCTCGCAGCCGGGCTCCACCCGCACGGTGCTGCCGCCGTACTGCGCGCTGGACTGGCCATCGTCTTCCTGGCCCACGGCTCACAAAAGCTGTTCGGGGTACTGGGCGGTGGCGGCATCTCCGGGACCGCACAGTACCTAGCCTCCCTCGGCGCCCAGCCGAGCACGCTGTGGGCGGTGCTCGCCACCCTGGTCGAGTTCGGCGGCGGCCTCGCCATGGTCCTCGGTCTCTTCACCCGCCTGGCCGCGTTCGCCCTGGCAGCCGACATGGCCCTGGCCGTCTACCTCACGAACTGGCACAACGGCTTCTTCGCCGAGAAGGCAGCCGGCGGCTGGGAGATCAACATGATCCTCGCCTGTATGGCTGTCAGCCTGATCCTGACCGGTGCCGGCCGGTTCGCCTGCGACCACGCGCTCGCCACCCGCCTTCCCGCCAACCGCCTGTTCAGGGCGCTCTTCGGCTAAGAGCCCGTCTGTCGGGTAGCTGATCAGGTGAGGAGCGTGACCGACGGCCTCTGCCGTCCGAGCATGGTGACGGCCCCGGAATGGCATCGGCGTTCGACTCGGATCGGTCGATCACCGCGCCGAACGCCTCGCGCACCTGTCGGGGGCTACGCCGGCTGGCCGGCCACGGGAGCACCCTCCGCCGCGTCGTGACCCTGCTTCTGGGACGTCCCGGACCGTATCCCCAGCCGCGGTTGCATGACCAGGTGCAGCCCGCTCGCGGCGTCATAGAGGTCGTTGGCATCGAATCTTGGCCAGCGCGAAATAGCGGTCCTTGCCGGCGTGCTTCTTGTAGAACCCGGCGACAAGAGTGAAGAGCCGCTGGTACGCGTTGCGGAACAGCGACTCGTAGAAGGCGTACGCCTCCCGCTCGCTGACGTCGCCCTCGGCGATGCCCACGACCGAGGCCGCGGTGAGCAACCCGCTGTACATGCCGAGGTGAACACCGGTCGACAGCAGCCGATCGAGAAAGCACGCCGCGTCTCCCAGCAGGAAGTGACCGGGCCCGCAGAAGCTGCCGGCGGAGTACGAGAAGTCCTGTTCCACCCGGGCTCCGGGCTGGAAAGTGCCCTTGGTCAGCACCTCCCGCACGGCGGGCGACTCGTCGACCACCTTCAGAAGCATCTCGTCGAGCGAGCCGAACTCCCTGCGGCGCTCGACGAAAATCGACTTGTGGGTGACGAACCCGACGCTGAAGCGGTTGCCCCGCAGCGGGATGACCCAGTACCAGCCGTCGGGTGAGGAAATGACGTTGATACCGCCGAAAGGGCTACCAGGCAGCAGTTCACCGCCCTCCCGGTATCCCCGGATCGCGACATTGCGGAAGAACTCGTGGGGCCGCCGGTTGTTGAAGTGCTGAGCGCTGATGAGCCCGGCCCGGCCCGAGGCGCCGAGGACGAAATCGGCCCGCGTGGTTTGTTTGACCGTGTCGCCGGGCGCTGTCCACTCGACACCGGTCGCGCGGCCGTCCTCGAAGACGACCCGGTGGACGTACGCTCCCTGCACGACCTGGGCGCCGCACTCACTCGCGTGATCCAGCAGTACGGTGGCGAAGTCGTCGCGGTCGACCTGCCAGGACCTTACGTCGGGGCCGAACTGTGCGGTCCAGTCGATGACCCAGTCCTTTTCCTGTCCTTACCGCAGGAGCAGACCCGTCTTCGACGTACAGCCCCGGCAGTCCGCAAAAATTCCTCGACTACGTCGAGAAATCCTGGACCGACATGCTGCCCGAAGCGCCCAGGGTTTCGGCGTAGTCGCATGATGTCCGGTTCCTGGTCATATGAGTCCCAGGAGGGCGAGCAAGCGCCGTACGTCGCGGGCGTTTCGGGGCCTTGGATGAATTCGTCACCCACGGCCGTTCATGATCGCGATTAGGCGCCCCCGCTCGCCCCCGCACGGTCCCAGCACGCAAAGTGATCCAGAGCCACCGTTCACCCGACGGCGAGACCGATCCGGGCCGCTTCGGCCCCGGCAGGATTGATGAGGGCCCGCTCATGCTTTGCGTGGGATGTGGTGATGGCGGATGGCGGAACCGGGCCGGCAGTCGGCCACGCCTCACGCAGGGCCGCCACTTCCGCCATGAGCCGAGCCGACGTCACGGCGGGTAAGTCGCCCGCCACGAGCTGGACGGTCCGTGCAGCGTCATCCGTATCTCTCGCGGCCACCTGCAGGCGCGCCAGTCGTACCCCGGTCAGCGCCCGACCGAGGCGATCCTCGGGCTGATGGGTCGTCAGCGTCGTGGTGAGGAGACATATGGCGCCCCGCAGGTCGCCGAGGGCCATCAGGACAAGTCCGGTCGCACCCTCCAGAGTAGAGGGTGAGAGGACGGAGACCCAGTGGCACGGCGACGGAAAGCCGACCCGGGACAGCTCCTGTTCGGCCTCAGCGAGGTCGGCGCGCGCCTCGGTAGCCTCGCCCAGGTACGCGTGAGCGATGGCCCGCCCCAGGCAGATGTTGTAGCGAGGCGGTCGGTACATGCTTTCGGCGGCGTTCAACAAGTCCCGCGCGGCGCGGGCGTGCCCGGCCCAGGACGCTTGCGCGGCCAGCTGGGTACACGCGATGAACAGCGCGGTGGGGTCGGCGGCTTCGGCGGCGAATCGAAGAGCCAGAATGTAGTACTGCTGGGCCCGTGCTTGCGCGCCGGCGTCCTCGCACATCGACCCGAGCAGACACGTGAGTTCCAGGGTCGCCCCGAGGATGTCCTGCCGAGTGGCACCGGTCGCATTGCCCAGCACCGGCAGGGTGTTGTTGACCAGGAAGCAGCTTCCCAGCGTGTGGGAGTAACCACCACCGAACGCCGAAAGCGCTCCCCGGAGGACCTCGGTTCCCTCACTGATACGTGCGGCGTCGCCCGAGAGGTCGCACCGGGGCGGGGGTCCTGAGTCGGGCGATCTTAAGCACTGGGGAAGCCACTTGGGGGACAGGTAAGTGGCGGAGTACACCTCAGCGGAGTGGGATCCCTGGGGATGGAGAAGGTCATGCCAGGCGATGTTGGACAGGCAGATGAACGGGTGTTCCAGCCACGGATGGCTCTGTACTCCTACAGCGACGTCCGGCCAGCCCAGATCCTCGGCCGAGAGGCCGGGCCGGTTGAGCGCGTCGGCGAACGTCTCCACGATGACGGGAATGGCTTCCAGGTTCGGCTGCACACCGATCAGCCAGTGATTGACCGACGGAGCCCGATACTGCAAGCGCCGACCGCTCCGTTCCGCTGTCTCATTGATCATCTTCGCGGCGGTGCCCATGCTCCAACCGGTCTCCTTCAGCAGCACCGCCAGCGCCTGGTTGGTGACCGGGTGCTTCCTTTGTCGCGGCATACCAGTCCTTCGTCCTTGCGGCCCGGCCGGTCCGCCTGCGCAAGCGCAACGCTGCCTCAGCCGGGGTGGGGGGTGGCATCTGCGCGGCTTCATGGCCGGCCGATGACGCGGAACAGTTGTTTGCTGCCAAACGATAAAAGGTCGGGTGTGCCACGACAAGAGGTCCCGCTCGCTCTGCCTCCTGCTCTCCGACGTCCCCCGGGTCCTGTCCGACCGGCACGTCACGCCCTGGTCCGCGATACCGGCCCCTGCTGAGCAGCCCGGCGGGCCCGCTGCTCTCACCGCGGTGGCCGCGGAGCTGGCCGACCTGTAGTGCTCGGCCTTGACGGATGGCAGGACGCAAGAGAGCGCTCAGCGGGCGGCGCCTGCCCGGGCTGACTGCTCAGTGGGAGCGGGCGTTGTGTACGAGGGTGTCGAACAGGTTCTGCTGG
>CBFHCJ010000072.1:0-15760 GCA_965654005.1 uncultured Streptomyces sp.
GAGCAGTGAGGAGGCGCGGGCGCCGACCAGTCGGTCGGCGGCCTCGGCCAGCGGAGTGTCCGGGCGGACGGTGACGGGCGAACCGAACTGCGACCGCCAGCCCACCAGATCGGCCACGGGGGCGGCGTCCTCGGCCACCGCCAGGTCGAACAGCGCTATGTCGCACAGCAGCCGGTCCTCGTCGTCCACGACCACGACGGCGTCGATCTCGGTCCGGTGCTCGGCCTGCTCGGCCAGCTGGGCCCGCACCTGCGCGACGGTCTCGTCCCGGCGTGCGGTGACCAGCAGCGTGGTCATGGCCCCGCCCGCGGTGCCCTCCCGATGAGCCAGCAGTCGGCGCAGCTCCGCCGCCTCGTCGACCGGCATACGGGTCAGCAGCGCCTCACGCTCCTCGGAGGTGAGGTCGCGCAGGGCGTCGGCGGCCTCGTCCGGCTCCATCTCGTCCACCAGCCGGGCGGCATGCTCCGGCTGTGTCTCGCGCAGCAGGTTCTCCAGCTCCTGCGGTTCCATCTCCTCCAACGCGTCGGCGGCTTGCTCCGGCTCCAGCCAGTCGAGCAGTTGCTGCCGCTCGGCGCGGCCGAGGTCTTCGAGGATGTCGGCCAGATCAGCCGGCCGCAGCCGGTGCAGTGCGGTCCGGGAGGCCCGTAGCCGCACCTCCGGCGGGCCCTCGGTGGCCTGCTCGGCGAACGGCGCCACCGCCTGCCAGTCCAGCACCCGCTCCGGAGTCGGCCGGGCCTGCCAGCGGCGCGGACCGAGCCGACGCAGCAGGGTGGGCAGTGAGACGTCCACGCCGACCAGCACCACCCGGTCGACCAGCGGCGCCAGGTACAGGTCGGCGGCCCGGGTGACCTGGACGCCGTCCACGTCGACCAGTTGGTGGTCGAGCACGTCCTTGGCGAGCAGCACCTCGCCGGGGCGGCGGGTGAAGTCGCGCAGATCGACCCGGGCGGTGCGCAACCGTACGTGTCCGGCCCGCACCTTGCCGATGGCGTTCGCGGTCACGAAGGTCCGCCGCCCCCCGATGCGCAGGATCAGTCCGGTGACGGGCGGATAGGACTCGGCCCCGTACAGGCGGGCCACCACGTCCACGACGCGGCCGACCTCCTCGCCGGCCTGGTTGGTGACCGGACCGCCGACCAGCCCGGCCAGCGAAACCAGTGACGTACGTACCGACTTGGAGGCGGTCGCACGGCGCTCCAGATGCACCCGGCGATCGCGCAGCCGGGCGGTGGTGGACATGAGCAGAGTGTGGGCAGCCAAGGTGAACACCCCCTTGCCCCGCCATGACGGGGCACGCGGCGGCCCACGGCAGCGACCTTCCTTCCCTGCCGACGGGGACCGCATGCGGGCATGCCGCCTGTCACGACCGGTGCGTCGGGTGGATCACCGGTTGCGTGGGCCGTTCTCGTCAGGAAAGAGGGGGCTGCCCCGGCCCGCAGAAGGACGGACGGGACAACGCGGAAAGGGGCCGACTATGGCCCGGACTACTGTCCATGTCGCCTCCTTCCGGTCCCCGCCGTGCACGCGACGCACGGCCATGCGGCAAGGGGAACCGGGACGGACGGTCCCGGCACACCCCAACTCGTCAGAGCTTTGGCACTCCACGGCGTAATCCCCAGCGGGGAAGCCACCTGGGGTCACCCCTTGGGCCGGGGAGACCTGTCCTGATCCGGAGCGTCTCTCGACGGGTGGGATCAGTGGCCTGTGTCCGTGAAGACGCCTCACCGAACGAGGTGTCTGATTCAACCGACCACAGCATACGCGCACTTCAACCCGCCTCCCCCATCCATGACCAGGCCTTGACCTCGGAGAGGAACGGTATTGGGCGGGACACGGAGTGCGGTGGCCACATGCGACGACATGCTCGTCGTCTGCATGCACCCCACGTCAGGGACGACTGACGGCCGGGTCCATGACCAGCGGCATACCAAAGTTTCCCGCTTGTTCGGAGCTGATCGGAAGATCCTCAGGCATCCCTGCGGACCCACCAGCGCCCGGAACACTCCGGGAACGACACGCGAGGACCCGATGGCAGCCCGGCCGACCCGGTCGCCGAGGCCGAGGCCATCGCCGACTGGAGGGGGAGCGGCGCACGGCAGGCCCGTACCGCACATGCGCCCGACCCCACACCGAACGCAAAGCGGACATAAAATCCATACGACCGGGTGCAATCGGGCATCAAACGGTATAAAGTGGACATCGCGTAGCGAAGGGGCGCGCATGATCGAGAGAGATTCGACGCCAGGAGAGTCCTATGCACTACGGAGCGACTACCGCTCCCGATTCACACCCCCGCGCCAACGCCCGCTTGGCCGCCAGTTGCGAAATATGCAACGGCTGGGGAAGTGTGATCTCCCAGGGACGGCACGAGCTGTGCCTCACCTGCCAACCCACCGCTGATCGAGAGGACCGCGACAGCGTCCACGCGTCCCGGGCGGAATGAGGTGTCTCGGCATGCTCCGCGACGCGCTGTCCCCCGCCGTCCGCGCGCCCTGCGCCAGCCCGTCGAGGTCAGCCTCCCGCTGTCATGGGACTCAAGCGACTGGTTCACCGGGGCCGAGCAAGTGTCGGCTCATACCGCGGTCACCACCAGCGCGGCCTGGTCGTCAAGGGAGGTGTCGCCGGTGAAGGCGGCGACGGAGGTGGTGACGGACTCCAGCAGCGAGGCGGCGGTGGGCACGGTGGCCGGGAAGGCCGTGAGCGCCTCGGCCAGCCGTTCTTCGCCGAAGAGCTCGCCCTGAGGGGAGCGGGCCTCGGTGATGCCGTCCGTGACCAGGACCAGCCCGTCACCCGGGCACAGGTCGACGCGCTCGAGTGAGCCCACGCCCTCGTAGCCGATGCCCAGCAGCAGGCCGGGTGGGACGAGTCGCTCCACGGTGCCGTCGGCGCGGCGCACGAGCGGAGGCACATGGCCCGCTCGCATCAGGGTCACGGCCTCGCCCGACGCGGTCTGCCGGAGTTCACCGAAGACGAGTGAGACGAAGAGGTCCTGGCCCACGGTGTGGTCCGCCAGTGCCTCGTCGATCGCGGCGACCACGGCCTCGGGGCCGGGCAGCAGACGGGCCACGGCACGGGCTGTGTGTCGGACCATGCCGGTCGTGGTGGCGGCCACCGCGCCATGACCGCACACATCGCCGATCATGACGGCCCAGCGGTCCCCGGGTAGCGGGAAGACGTCGTAGAAATCACCGCCGACGTCGAGGCCCTCTCCGGCGGGATGGTAGGAGGCCGCCAGAGCCACGCCCGGTACACGCGGCAGCTTCGGCGGCAGAAGGCCCGCCTGGAGGTCATGGGCGAGCCGGACCCGGTGCGTGAACTGACGGGCGTTGTCGGCGCTCAGGGCCGCCCGGCTGGCGAGCTCCTCGGCCAGGGCGACCACGTGTCCGTCCAGATCCCGGTCGGTGGCCAGCAGCGCCAGCACGCCGAAGGTGCGTCCGCGCGCGGTCAGCGGCACGCACAAGTAGCCGGCGCCACGCCCGCCCGGCTCCGCACCGGGGCCGGGGCTGAGGAACCCGGTCTCCGACGTGCCAGCGGCGAACACCCCGGCGACCATACGGTCCACCACGTCGGACCACCCCGGCGTCACGAGCAGTTCCCCGTCCGCCGGCGTCGCCGCCGCGGAGGCGATCCGCCTGCGATGGCCGCCCTCGACCACGTAGACGGCGCACAGCGGCGCCAGTCCCGGGACGGTCAGCTGGGCCAGGCGCCGCAGACTGTCGGCGTAGTGCTGCTCACGCGCGATGGCGGTGCTCGCCTCCAGTACGAAGGCCAGGTCGTCACGTGCCTCTTTCTCACGCTGCCTGGCGGCACGGCCGACCGCCACCGCCTGGTGGCGTTCGATGGCCAGTGCCGCGATGCGCGTGAAGGCGGCACCGAGAGCCAGGTCCTTACGCGCCGGGATCTTCGGAGTGCGGTGATACATGGCGAAGGTCCCGAGCAACCGACCGTCCGCGCTCAGGATCGGGGTGGACCAGCAGGCCGCGACCCCGGCTCGCTTCGCCAGCCCGCGGTACTCCGCCCAGAGCGGATCCGTGGCGATGTCGGCGCTGATCACCGGCGCGCGCCGGTACGCGGCCGTGCCACAGGCGCCCGCGCCTTCGTCGATCTGAACGCCGTCGATCGCCTCGTTGTAGAAGGCGGGCAGGCTCGGGCCGGTGCCGTGCCGCAGCCGCGTGCCATCGGCGTCGGCGAGCAGCACCGAGACGATCATTCCCGGGGAGAGGTCCTCGATGGCCCTCGCCATGCCGCCGAGAATCTCCTCGAGGGGGGCCTCACGAGCGATCTGCTCCAGCAGGGCCCGCTGCTCCACGACCAGCAGCTGGGTGTCACGGTATGCGGTGGTGTCAACCGCGATCACCGTCACTCCGTCGATCCCGCCGATCGCATTACGCCGGGGCTCGCAGGTGAGATCGAAGAACCTCTCGTGTTGCGCTCCGGGCTCTCCGAGAGCCAGCCGCCTGTCCCAGGCGTGGTAGGGAATACCGGTCCTGTACACCTCTCCCAGGCGGTTGATCAGCCCCTGAACGGAAAGTTCCGGCATCAACTCGCCGATCGGCACACCGGTCCGCGCCTGGCCGCTGCAGGCGATCTCGAAGAACGTGGGGTTGGCGGTCTCCACTCTGTGTGTGGGGCCGCTCAGGGAGGCGAAGATCACCGGGGCCGGCCCGAACAGATCCGCCTCGGGCCACCATCGCGGTGACACGGTGGTCGTACCGGACGGACCTGGGTCATCAGAGCCTATGGACATGACAGGCTGCCCTTCTCCTACCATCTCCTTCCCTACACTGTCCCACGCCCGGAGGCGCAAAAAGGAAATTTTTAAATTCGAGTTTGGATTCGGGCCGTGCGGGTCATCGAGGCCGACTCCTCCGGTGAGGCGATCACCGCGACGCACGGACCGCCTCCACCGCCCTCGGACGTCCCCGTGCGGGGGTCTTCGGCGCGGCCTTACCAGCAGCTCGGCGACCCCGGGGGTGGCTCAGGGGACAACCGCCCACACCAGCTCCTCCCGTACCCCGGGGTCGCGGTGGGCGGCGAGGCGGCCGACTGGTGGAGCCGGCTCGGCGGCGCATGCCGAACCAGTGCAGTGCCTCGCGTTCAGCGCGGCGGGGTCTTTGGGTCGCTGGCTGTCATGACCCTGGCGAGCAGCGCCCTGGCCGGTGGTGGCGGACCGTCCAGCGGATGCGGCGACCGCTCGCGCAGGCATCGAGAACCGTACTTCCCGCGCGCACCGCCCTGCCCGTAGCCGACCGCGCGGTGGTCGACGACGGCGAACTCCTGGAAGTTACGGCTGTTGCGCCGAACATCATCTGTGCCCCGGCCCGCGTCGAGGGACGCCAGGTCGGCGTCGTCGCCAACCAGTCGCTGCACGCCGCCGGCGTTCTCGACATCGCCTCGGTCACTCGGTGGAGCCGGGTTCCGGACGCGGTGGCCGCAGGTCCCGTCCGACCCGCTGGGCGTACCACATCACTCCGAGGCCGAACAAGGCGGTCACGGTGGTGACGCCCGTCAGCACCAGCTCAACAGCGGGGGCGATCCGAACGAGTTCGGCTACCGCGTGGTAGAAGACGGTAACGCCGAACAGCGTGTAACCGGCGCCCCACAAGCGAGGCCTGGTCACGTTGCCGGCCAACCAAGGGAGCATCCGAGACGACACGATGGCCGTGACGCCTGCGGCGAGGCAGAAGAAGGCGGTAATGAAGAGCAACACGTTGATGGCTATGCCCACTGCCTGATCATCGCACCGTTGGATTCCCGGGGGGAACAGTTTCGTTCACAGTTCGGCAAGGTCGACCGGCCTTTGGAGACCCCATCACGTGCGGTGGTGCAGATCCTTGCGCCACTTCCGTCACCGCCCTCGGCGAGGGGGCCTGACGACGTACGTCAATGCACCACTACGGCCATGTTCCCGTAGGTGCCGTAAGCAGCGGCGAACGAGCCCAGGGGGATGGAGAGTCTGCCTCGGGACGGGTCGTTGACCGTCACCGTGTTGCCGGAGAATCCGGTGACGACGACAGTGTGTTCCGCGGGCCCCGCGTACGGGACGCGGGTGCCGTCGTAGGCCGTGTACGACGTGGTTGCCGCCCGGCGCCAGAGGTAGTCGACCCAGGCGATCGCAGGATGCCCTTGGGCTACCAGGGTCCGCAGCTGCCCGAGCGAGACACCCTGTCCCGCCGCGAGCACGCCGAGCCCGTAGGATCGAGCCGCGGCCGCCACAGGCGGGTAGTAGACGCCGAATCCAGTACCGGCCTTCTCCGAACCGTTCGGATCCCCCACGAAGGTGCGGAACGGGTTCCCGGCCAACGCCCCGGAACGACCGAACTGGGAGTGGGTCTGGTCGACCCTGATCTGATTCAGAATCGCCTGGTCGCCGGTTCGGATGCCTCGTGAGGCAAGGACCATCCGCAAGGACGCCACTTCACAGTCATTGCGCAACTGCATGCTGTACAGGGGGACTTCACTCGCCGACCGGGTCGAGCGCGAGGGGCTCGACGGTGTCGACGACGTCGACGGCGGCGTGGGTGCCGGTGTCACTGCCAGAGCCTGAGCACCTGACACGAAGACGATGGCGCCCGCGGCCATACCGCCGACCATCGCCAGGGCGGTTCGTCGGGCCGGGCGTATTCGCGGTCTCGGTTTCCGTGACGGCTTCGCTCGCATACTCGACCTCCTCGGGTTGGCTACGATCAGCCACTCTCCGTGACTCTATGTGCCCTGTCCGGCCGAAGCCTTTCGTGCTGCGCCGTACGGGTGCCGCTCCTCGGCGAGGAACGGCCGGATCCACCGCTCTCCGCCCTTGTGCGCAGCACCCTCGCTGCTGGTCACCACCGCCGGCTGGACCGGCCCCAGCGGGGCGGCACGCATGGCGAAGTACTCCATCCAGAAGTGCCGGGAAAAGGCCTCGCTCACCGTGCCCCCTTCTTCCGCAGTCCTCTGATCCGCGGTCCTCTGATCCGCGGTCCTCGCGCACAGCCGGTCATGACGGCTGTCATAACGGACTCTCAAGACAGCGGTCATAGGAACCGCGGCGGGACGTCCGGCGGCGGGATCACCGACCCGTTCCACGCCAGGCGGTCATGTTTACGAGGCGCGCCAAGGGTCACCCGGCGCAGTGACACCAGAGTCGAATGCGACGTGGAGTGAGCAACGGTGGCTAAAGACCAGAAGGCCAAGGCGAAGATGGAGCAGGCCAAGGGCAAGGCAAAGGAGACGGTCGGCCGCGCGGTCGGAAACGAGAGGATGACGGCCGAGGGGCAGGCCAAGAAGTCCAAGGGCGACGCACGCCAGGCCAAGGAGAAGGGCAAGGACGTCTTCAAGCGCTGACGGGCGAAACGCCCTCAGCGGTGTCCCCGTTCCTCGAACGGGGACACCGCTGCTTGTGTGCCGCCGCCCGGCGGCGTCAGTGGCTCGTCAGCAACCTCTCCAGCGCCACCGCCGTATCCGGATGGCGGCGGACCAGCGCCGCGCCTTGAGGGCCGGGCCCCCCGGTCTCCCACGCGTCGTCGCAACCCAGAAGCCACGCCATCGCGTCGCACGTCGCCGGGTGGGCGGACAGCAGTGCGGCCCCGTGGCTGCCGTCCACGTGCCGCGCCGCAGGCATGGCTTCCGGAATCGGCCGAGCCCGCCACGGCGCCACCCACTCGTCCAGTGCCGACAGCCGGCCGGGAAAGATCCTCCCGGCCTCACGGATCAGCAGCGGGGCCAGCTCGGCGCCGCCGGATCGCAGGGTGCTGATCAGCGTCGGCAGCCACGGCAGCAGCACCGGGTCGGGCAGCCGTCCGAACGCGTTGGAGACCGCCTCCACGACGAAGTCCGCCAGCCCTGGCACCGGCTCCAGCGCGTGCACGAATCCGCTGAGGTAGCGCGGATAGGCGGGCAGCACCAGAGGGTTGCCCAGCAGTTCGTCGCACCGTCTGCGAAGGTCCGCCCGGGGCAGGCGGCCGAGGTGCGCCTGCGCCGCCCACAGCAGCGCCACCTTCGACGGCTCCTCCGGATGCGACTGGGCGACCGCCAGCTCCAGTTGGGTCCGGTCGCAGCCCAGCGACAGTGCCAGGCTCTCCATGCTGAACA
This sequence comes from uncultured Streptomyces sp., assembly GCA_965654005.1. Classification (GTDB taxonomy): domain Bacteria; phylum Actinomycetota; class Actinomycetes; order Streptomycetales; family Streptomycetaceae; genus Streptomyces. The sequence continues at coordinate 8,071 of CBFHCJ010000072.1, forward strand.
GGAAGCCCAGCATCGCCGCGACCTGGCGGACCGTGGCGTCCTCGTCGGTGAACGCCGTCGGCAGCAGGGTGCAGTAGTGCGCGTATCCGGTCTTGACGAAGGACTCGACCCACGGCGGTAGCACCGGCTCGCTCGTCCGGTAGTACGCCAGCAGCCTGCGCACCCGGCGCAGCACCTCGGGGGCGCCGTCGACGCTGCGCTCGCTCGCCAGTACCTCCAAGGCGTGCGTGCCCAGCTCGTCGGCGAGGCGGCGGCTGCGCAGGTAAAGGGTGGCGTCCTCGACGGTCTCCAGGACGACCGCCGCTGTGGCCTGCGTGCCGTACGCCGTGCGCCGCAGGCGCTGCTCCAGAACCTGCTCGATGCTGACGCCCTCATAGCCGAGCTCGATGAGCGCACGCTGGTGAGTGCCGAGCGCCAGGTCCCACGACTCCTGGATCGGACGTTCGCCGAGCCGCCGCTCGCCCATGATGGGCCGTGCGGCGCCATGCGGCATCAGGTACCGCAGCTTCCACAGCACCTCGGAGCACTTCTCCAGCTCCGGTTGGGAGGCTATGTCGAGCAACGCTCGCTGAACGCCGCGCTGTTGCAGCCTCAGGTTCAGCGGCGCGAGCCGGTCGTGCACGTCGCGCGCCAGTGGCGGCAGCGCGTCGTAGCCGACCTGTCCGACCCGGTCACCGCCCATCATGATCTCCACGAGGCGGCGCACATCGCGTCGGCCCGGCACGGTGTCCTTCTCGATGCAGGTGACCGCCGCGTCCTGGAAGTCGTACGGCGTGGGCTTGGCCCGATCGCGCATGCCTGCCAGCAAGATCGACGTCTCGAACACGGCGATGGCGTCGGCGGTGGAGGCGAGGTAGCCGTTGCGGCGCGCGGCGCGCACGATCTCCACGGACCAGCCCAGCAGTTCGTCCTCGTCCATGCGGTCCAGGACGGGCGGCCGCTGCAGGAAGCCGGACAGCCTGTCGGACGGCGGGGCCGCCGGCTCGGAAGCGGCCGCTGCCGTGGTCTTCTTGGGCTTGCTCTTCTTCGTGCCGGCCTGCCCTGCCAGGCGGAACGGCTCCACGCGCGTGCGCTTGACGTTCTTCGCCCACACCGTGGCAGCGATCGACACCGAGCCGGCGGCCAGGCCGAACTGCGCCTCGATCGCCGCGTGGCTGGACGGGATGAGGCCCTGCTGCCACTTGGTGGCACTGCGCGGACTGATCTCGAAGGTGTCGCTGCCGTGGACGCCGAACTCCTCGACGCGGCTGGCGGCGTGGAAGGCACCGCAGACGTAGAGGCAGTCCGCGGGATCGTTGCCGGTGGCGGCCAGGTGCTCGCGCATCCTGGTCCACATGTAGCGCTCGCGGTCCTCGTCCACGCGTACGCGATGGGGATCGCCCGGCGCGAGGCGCCTGAAGAGGCTGCCGATCAGGAGCATGACTTGACGGTAGGTGTCGTGGTCGCTGTCGCCGAGCGGCAGTTCGACGTACTGGTGCCACCATTCCGACCAGTGCCGCACTCTCCCGTGCCGCAGCAGGTGCTCCTCCAGTTCGGCGAAGCGCGGCCGCAGGTCGCCGATCTCGACGCCCACCGCGTCGCCGTGCAGTGCGGCTTCCTCCTCGGCCGGCGCCGCGTCCGGATCGGCCGACTCGGCGGAGTGCGTTGCGCGGGCGTCCCACTGGAAGACGTGGTCCGAGGTGCGGTCCACGAGGACCAGCTCGACGCCCGGCGTGTCCAGCGCGTAGGCGATCGCCTGGTACTCGGCCGACGCCTCGGTGATCGGTGCGACCACCGAGAGCGGCGACCAATCGGCCGGGAAGCCGTCGACCTCGGTCGCGAAGGCCTGGACCGCCACCGGGAGCCTGCAGTTGCGCAGTTCTGTCAGCAGCGGTGCCATGTCCTCGCACAGCTCCAGATACACCACCTTCGGCCGCTTCTTGCGCAGCCGCCGCGCCATCGCGATCGCCGAGGCCGGCGAGTGGTGGCACACCGGGAAGATCTCCAGTGGCTCGCGCACCGCACGGTCGACGTCGTCGACGATGCCGAGCAGGATGCCCTCCAGGGCGTCGGGTCCGTCGGCGAAGGTCGCGGCGGCTTCCTGGAGCTGCGTGCGCAGCGCGGTGAACGTTCCCTCGTGCATGCTGCTCATGACAGGGTGGCGATCGCGTCGCGGCCGCCCTCAAGGAACTCCGGCCAGGATCCGCCCTCTTCCTTGCTGCGCGGCTCGACGACGCCGTGCAGGTACTTGTTGAGGATCGCCAGGTCCTCCGGCTCGCGCCGTGCCAACGACCCCACGAGCGAGGAGGCCAGCGTGTGGGCGGTCAGCGAGCGCTCGCCGAAGAAGTTGCTGTGCAGGATCGCGTCCTCGAGGACACCGATCTGCTCGGCGGTGGAGAGCGCGGACTCGAGTTTCTCGTCATCGCTGCCGGCGGCTGCCGCGGAGGCACGCAGGTCGGCGAAGCTCTGCAGCAGTACGTCCAGCAGCGTCGGCGGCACGTCCAGCTCGATGTGGTGGCGGCGCAGCAGTTCCTCGGTGCGGAAGCGGACGATCTCCGCCTCGCTCTTCTTGTTGGTGACCACCGGGATGCGTACGAAGTTGAAGCGGCGCTTGAGTGCCGAGGACAGGTCGTTGACGCCCCGGTCTCGGCTGTTGGCGGTGGCGATGACGGAGAAGCCGGGCTTGGCGAAGACGATGTTGTCGCTGTCCAGTTCCGGGACCGAGATGTATTTCTCCGACAGGATGGAGATCAGGGCGTCCTGGACATCGCTCGTGGAGCGGGTGAGTTCCTCGAAGCGGCCGATCATGCCGTTCTCCATGGCGGTCATGATCGGTGAGGGGATCATCGACTCGCGCGACTGGCCCTTGGCGATCACCATGGACACGTTCCACGAGTACTTGATGTGGTCCTCGGTGGTACCGGCCGTGCCCTGCACCACCAGCGTGGAGTCGCGGCAGATCGCGGCGGACAGCAGCTCGGCCAGCCAGCTCTTGCCGGTGCCGGGGTCGCCGATGAGCAACAGGCCGCGGTCGGAGGCCAACGTGACGATGGAGCGCTCGACGAAGCTGCGGTCACCGAACCACTTCTGCGAGATCTCCCGGTCGAGGCCGTCGGAGCGCTCGGATCCCAGGATGAACAGCCGGACCATCTTCGGGGACAGGCGCCAGGAGAAGGGCTTGGGATTGTCGTCGATCGACTCGAGCCAGTCCAGCTCCTCGGCGTACTTGATCTCGGCGGGGGCGCGCAACAACTGGGACATATCAGGGCCTCTCTAGGCGAATTAAGCAGATCAAGCGGACGGGCGAATTCAGCCGATTCAGACGAGGAATGTCTTCAGTTCCTGGACGAGCTTGCGGATGTGGCCGGAGATCACCGGCGTGCCGAGGTCCTTGAAGCGCTCACGGAACCACGGGTTGACGCTGCCGCGGCCGGAGCTGGTCACCGAGCCGACCGGGATGAACTTGGCCCCGGAGCGGTGAATGACGGCCATGCTTTCGAACAGTTGCTCGGTCCGCCATTCGTAGAAGTCCGAGATCCATACCACTACGGTGTTGCGGGGCTCGGCGATCTTCGGCTGGGCCAGCGCCATGGCGACCGTGCCGTCGGTGCCGCCACCGAGGTTGGTGCGCAGAAGCGTCTCGAACGGATCGTGCACCCACGGCGTGAGGTCGAGGGCCTGAGTGTCGTAGGCGATCAGGTGGACGTCAACCTTCGGCAGCCCGGCGAAGATCGACGCCAGGATGGTGCAGTTGACCATCGAGTCGACCATCGACCCCGACTGGTCCACCACCACGATCAGCCGCTGGGGCGTCGTCTTGCGAGCCGTGTGGCGGTAGAAGAGGCGGTCGACATACAGCCTCTCCTCCTCCGGGCTCCAGTTGGTGAGGTTCTTCCAGATCGTGCGGTCGACGTCCAGGTTGCGGAAGACCCGCTTGGGGGGCAGGGAACGGTCCAGCGTGCCGACCGACGCCTTCTCCACCTGGGTGCGCAGCACGTCGGCGACCTCGTCGACGAAGCGGCGGATGAGCGCTTTTGCGTTGGCCAGGGCGACGCCGGACAGGTTGTTCTTGTCGCGCAGCAGCTGCTCGATCAGTGACATGCTCGGGGTCAGTTGCGCGGCGAGCTTGGGGTCCCCGAGCACCTCGCGCAGGTGCATCCGCTTGACGAGGTCGGCCTCGATGGCACCGAGTTCCGGGCCGATGGCCGGGATCAGATGGCTGAGGTCGGGCGTCGTGCCGCGGCCACCGGTTCCGGTCGGGCTGACACCCGGGCCCGCGGAGCCTCGTCCGGAGCGGCCACCGCGCAGCTCGCCGGGCTTGCAGCCGAGCGCACGCTCCAGCCACCCCGCGTCGGACTGCCAGCGCGACAGCTGCCCGGCGGTGACCGTGCCGGAGCCGGAGGCGAAGACATTGAGCAGGACCTTCGCCACCAGCGCCGCGCGCCGTACTTCAGCGGCGCGATCGCGTCCGCCGTCGCCGCCGGACTCGGGCTCGGGCTCGGGCTCGGGCACCATCAGGCCGTCGAACTCGGCGGCCAGCTCCGGGTGTCGCTGCACGATCGAGTCGACGGAGGTCTGCGGGTCCAGCAGCGCGGGCGGCAGGCCGATGTCCTCGACGACGGCAAGGCTCGCCGACTCCAGGGTCACCTGCTCTTCGGGGTCGAAGAGGCGGGCCAGGAGCCGCCAGTACAGGACCTGGCGACGGTTGTCGTGGGGGTCTGTTTCGAGGTCGTGTTCGGTGGTCGGGTCGGTCATTTCCGCAGCAGCCTTCCGGCCCGCTCCCGCAACACCGCCACGGCCTCGGTGGCGGCTTTCTCAGCCTTGGCACCGGCCTTGTCGGCCGTGCCGCCGGCCCACGCCCCGGCATGGACCGCCACCGCCTTCTTACGTACGGTCGTCTCCACGGCGAGTGGCTGCACACTGAACGTCCCGGCGTCCCAGCGCAGCAGGCCGATGCACGCGCTGGACGCCGCCACGGCCTCGGGCGTGAGCGGGCCGGCGGTCGGAATGCGGTCGGCGTCGACGGCCAGCCGGTGACCGGCGACCGTGAACGTCAATGCCTCGTCGGCCTTCTGGACGGCGTAACCCTCCAGGAACATCGGTACGGCGATACGTGCCGGGTGCCGGTCCAGCGGTGCGGTCGCCGGGGCGGACGCAGTGGGCAGGGCGACTCTGGCCGTGGCGAAGGCGTCGGCGGGCTCACTCGGGCGCGCGTGCTCGTCGCTCCAGATCAGATCGCCCTCGACGGTGATCGGCATGTCTTCGAGTTCCATGGAGCGGCCCTCGCCGACGGCCGCCAGCAGCGACATATGCGGGCGCATCAGCTGCCAGACACCCGCTCCGACGACCGTGTCGGGCTTCGGTACGGAGACGCTCGCACGCACCAGGCGGGGCGCGGTGCCGTCAGCGGGCTCGAACACCGCGTGCACCTGGGCCTGGGCGGCGGTGGCGTGTTCGTGCACGTCGACACCGAGGGGCAGCAGGCGGCCGGTCGCGGTACCGGTCGGGGGCACGCCGGCGGCACCGGACAACGTCAGGACCATCGCGCGGGACCACAGGTCGGCCCACCGGCGTGCCGGGACCCGTTCCAACGTCGCGCCGGGGCAGGACGCGGCGAGCTCGGCGGCGAAGCCGTCGAGGAACGTGGCCAGGCGCCGCAGGGCAGGGTCCGGGAGCATCGCCGAGACGACCTGCGCCGCGCCGGAGACCACGTCGTGGTCGATGCCCTGCCACCCGGCGCGCGCCAGATCGGACAGCCAGGAGCGCGCGGCGGCGAGCAGGTTCGCCGATTCCTGCTCACCGGGGATCGGGGCCGTCTGCTCGCCGAGGGTGCGGCCGAACGCTTCGTCGACGCGGGTCATGAGCGCGTCGTGGACGGAGCCGAGCAGTGCGGTGCGGGCGGCGGCGAGGGCGACGAAGTGCTCCTCGCCCGCGGCTCCGGCTGCCGCCTTCTCCGCCGCCTCGGCGACCCGGGAGGCCAGAGGAGTCCCGGCGACGGCGTGGGCGAGCTCGGTCAGGTCGGTGGCCTGGGCGGGTCGGGGACGGAGCAGGCCGCCGACCAGAGCCCGGTCGAAGGCGTCGACGGCCGCCAGGGCTTCGTCGAGCCCGGCAAGGGGTTCGGCGAGCAGATCGGCGCGCTCCCCCACGCTCGAACCGAGCTCGCACGATTCCACCCCCGTCGCCGGCGCCCTGGTCGGCGGGAACCACTGCATCTCCGGCAACGGCGCGGTGGTCGGAGCCAGTTCCAGGTACGCCAGGTGGCGCAGGAAGCGGCTGAAGACAGGAGCGGCGGCCTTGGTGTCCGCCTGCGGCGGACGGGCACCGCTCATACCGACGACGATGCTGTCCGCGCTCGGATCCCCGTCCACGACATCGACTCGCAGGTAACGGGCGACGCGCTCGGCGCCGTACTGGAGCACCGCCTCACTGGCCAGAGCCCGGATGTGGTTGCAGAACGAGCCCCGCGCGCCGCCGCAGGGCCGGTTGTTGTTGGTGCTGCAAGCGAACGCGTAGGTGCCGGCCGCCACCGACGAGACGTAGACCCGCCCGATGTCCGAGCCGCTGGACACCACGCCCTGCAAGCGTCCGTCGGCCAACTCGACGAACGGGACCTTGGCGAGCTTTCGCGGCCGCGCGGGTGGTATCACCCGTGCCGTGCTCGACTTCTCCCAATCCGACAACGCACCATCTCCTTCGCGCCAGGGGGCTACCGCGCCAATACGGCGGGACACGGCTGAAGTTACTCGCCACCACTGACAACGCCGCCGGCCTTGGCCGCGCGGAGGGCCGTGCGCGGCGACGGCCGGAGCCCGAACCGGGCAGCGAAGTGCGAGCCCGGCAGCGAAGGACATGCCCGCTCGGACGGCAGGCCACCGACCATATGCCCGGCGGCCGGCGGAATTCAGCCGACCCAGCCCTTGCGGTAAGCCGCCCAGTCCGCGTCCGTCGCGGCGAAGTCCACGTACAGGGCGACGCCGAAGCGGGTGCGGTCCGGGTCCGTGCGGGAGAGGCCGAGGCGGGCGCCACGGACGGCGGCGGTGACCGTTTCGGCGGAGGCGTGATGGCCGATGTCGTCCTCGTGGTAGAAGGGCAGGCCGATCAGCAGGTGTGTCGAGGGCGGGGTGACCTCAAGGGCGAGGGAGGTTTGCTGCGCGACATAGCCGCCGTACAGGCTCTGCAGCGGCATCGCCGTGTCGTACGACATCACCGCGATCTGGTCGACCCGGCGCGCGACCTGGCCGAAGTACTCCTGAGACCACCACTTGGGGTGTCCGGTGAGGCCGCCCGCCACGGAGTGGAGCGCGGGGAGGGGGTCGATCTGGGGGGCGGACACCGAGAGCAGGGCGTGGTGGGCCTGGGTGACGCGGTGCAGAGAGTCGAGGAGGGCGAGGTAGTCCCGGTCGCCGGAGTGCAGGGGCTCCAGGTCGAAGTGGGCGCCGTCGAACCCGGCCGCCAGGACCTGACGGGCGGAGTGGACCACGGCGGCCCGTGTCGCCGGCCGTTCCAGCCGCAGGCCCACCGGTCCTTCGCTTGCGAGCTTGTCGCCGAGCCAGGCTTGGACGCGTACGCCGGGCAGCTCGCGGTGCACCGCGCCGATCAGCCAAGGCGCCCTCGGGCAGGCCGACTTGGGGAGAGTACCGTCGTGTTCCAGCGGACCCGCATGCACGTACAGGTCATGGATGCCGGTGCCACGCAGGCGGCGCGCGAGCGC
>CBFHCJ010000073.1:0-15755 GCA_965654005.1 uncultured Streptomyces sp.
TAGGCCGCGACGACGGGGCCGCAGCCGCGTCAGACCACCGTCGCCCCCGGCGCCGGTGACACCGCCACCCGAGCCGACCTGCACGTACCGGAGTCAAGCAGCGCCCGTGCGATCTCCCGCGCGCCCGCGGTGTCCCGTGCCAGGAACGCCGTCGTCGGTCCCGACCCCGACACCAGCCCCGCGAGCGCCCCCGCCGCGCGCCCCGCGGCCAGCGTGTCCGCCAGTTCCGGGAACAGGGACAGCGCGGCCGGTTGCAGATCGTTGGAGACCGTCGCCGCCAGCGCCCCGGCGTCCCCCTTCGCCAGCGCGTCGAGCAGGTCCTGGGAGGCGACGGGCTCGGGGATCCGTACGTCCTCGTTCAGGCGGTCGAACTCCCGGAAGACTGCCGGGGTCGACAGGCCCCGGCCGGCCATCGCGAACACCCAGTGGAAGGTGCCCCCGACCTCCAGCGGCTGCAACTTCTCGCCCCGCCCGGTGCCCAACGCCGCCCCGCCCACCAGGCTGAACGGCACATCGCTGCCCAACTCGGCGCAGATGCGGACGAGTTCCTCGCGCGAGGCCCGCGTGCCCCACAGCGCGTCACACGCCACCAGCGCGCCCGCCCCGTCCGCGCTGCCGCCCGCCATACCACCGGCCACCGGGATGTCCTTGGCGATGTGGATGTGCACGGCCGGGTCGAGACCGTAACGTTCGGCGAGCGTCAGCGCCGCCCGCGCGGCCAGGTTCGTCCGGTCGAGCGGCACCTGTGCGGCGTCCGGCCCCGAGCAGGTGACGCGCAGTTCGTCGGCCTGGGTCACCGTGATCTCGTCGTACAGGCCGACGGCCAGGAAGACGTTCGCCAGGTCGTGGAAGCCGTCCGGACGGGCACCGCCCACCGCGAGCTGCACATTGACCTTGGCCGGGACGCGAACGGTCACACTCGCACTCGCACTCACTGCTGGGCCGACTCCTTGTTCTCGGCGTTCTCGGCGTTCTCGGTATTCGCGGTATTCGCGGTATTCGCGGCGTCCGAGGTATTCGCGGCGTTCTCGGCGATACGCGCGAACTCCTCCACCGTCAGCGACTCCCCGCGCGCCTGCGGCGAGATCCCCGCGGCCACGATCGCCGCCTCGGCCGCCGCGGCCGATCCCGCCCATCCGGCGAGCGCGGCCCGCAGCGTCTTGCGCCGCTGTGCGAACGCCGCGTCCACGACCGCGAACACCTGCGCCTTCGACACGACGGTCTTGACCGGCTCGGCCCGCCGCACCAGCGACACGAGCCCGCTGTCGACGTTGGGCGCGGGCCAGAAGACATTGCGCCCGATGGCTCCGGCGCGCTTGACGTCGGCGTACCAGTTGGCCTTCACGGACGGCACGCCGTACACCTTCGACCCGGGCCCGGCGGCCAGCCTGTCCGCGACCTCGGACTGCACCATCACCAGCGTCCGCTCGATGCTCGGGAAGGTGTCGAGCATATGCAGCAGGACCGGCACGGCGACGTTGTACGGCAGGTTCGCGACGAGCGCGGTGGGCGCCGGACCCGGCAGCTCCCGCACGTGCATCGCGTCGGAGTGCACCAGCGCGAACCGCTCGGCGCGCTCGGGCATCCGCGCGGCGATGGTCGAGGGCAGCGCCGCCGCCAGGACGTCGTCGATCTCGACGGCGGTGACGCGCTCGGCGACCTCCAGCAGCGCCAGCGTCAGCGAGCCGAGACCGGGCCCCACCTCCACCACGATGTCGTCGGGGCGCACCTCGGCGGTGCGCACGATGCGCCGCACGGTGTTGGCGTCGATGACGAAGTTCTGGCCGCGTTGCTTGGTGGGACGTACGCCGAGGACCGCCGCCAGCTCACGGATGTCGGCGGGACCCAGCAGGGCGTCGGGGGTGGGGCTGCTCACGGAGCAAGGGTACGGGGCGGCGCGGGGACGGCCGTACTCCCCGCTCACCTGTACAGGCGCCGCCCGCAGTGCGGCCAGGGACTGGCGCCCCGGCGCACGTACAGCTTCTTCGCGCGAAACGTCTGTTCCTCGGCCGGGGCGTCCTGGGGGCGGCCGGACCCGCCGAGGCTGCGCCAGGTGTGCCTGTCGAACTGGTAGAGGCCGCCGTACGTGCCCGACGTGTCCACCGCGTTGGGCCGGCCACCGGACTCGCAGGACGCGAGACTGCGCCAGTTCAGGTCCTCCGCGCCCGCCACCGAGCCCAGGTGCGCCTTGGTACCGACCCGCACCAGCTGGGTCTGCGGCTGCCGCACCGCCTCGGACCCGATCCGCCTCGGCTTCTCCTCCACGCCGTTGACGGTGCGCAGGACGTAGGTGGTGCGGCGTGTGCCCGGCTGTCCGGCACGCGCCACGATCTCCGTGCCCTTGAACAGCGTCGGGTCGTCCGTGCGCCGTACGTCGAACGGGATCGGATCCTCGCGGATCTCCTTCGAGCCGGTCACCCGCAGCACGGTCACCGTCTGCCCGTCGCTCGGGAAACTGCCCGGCGCCACGGAAGTGGTGTCCTGCCCCCGAAGGGTGATCCCGGCCTGGTCGACGGCCTCGCGGACGGTCGCCGCGTTCGTGCGGATCGTGCGGGCCCGCCCGTCCGCCAGGACCGTCACCGTGCGCTCGGTGCGGACGTCCAGCGCCAGCCCTTCGCGGCCGATGGGCCGGGAGCGCGAGGTCGACAGGTACGCGCCGTCCGCGCGCACCCCGAGCTGCTGGAGCGCGCCGTCCACCGTCGGCCGCGTCGTCCACACCTGGCGCGGCTGCCCGTCGAGGGTGAGGTAGACGGGGCGCCCGTAGTGCACCACGACCTCGTCGCCGCTCGCCAGCCGCGTCCCGGGCTCGGGAGCGACCACGTCGTGCTCCCCCACCGCGACGCCCTCCTGGTCGAGCAGTTCGCGCACATCTTCGGCGAAGGTGTGCAGGGTGCGCGGCCTGCCGTCCACGGTCAGCTCGACGGCCTTGTCCTGGGCGACGAACGCGGTGGTGCCGCCGGCGAGGAAGACGACGACCAGCGCCTGCGGCAGCAACCGGCGCATGGAGTCGGGGCGCCTCCGTGCGGCGTGACGGGCCTGGGCGCGCCCCGCCGTGCGCGGCGCGTCGTCCGCCTGCCGATGTGGTGGCGGCGGCCCCGGGGGCTCCCCGGCGCGCGCCACCCGCGCCTGCGCCCGCGCGTGGATCTCGTACGCGGGCCGGTAGGTGTCCGGGTACGCCTGACCGTACGGCTCGCTGTCCTCGTACCCCGGGGCGGGGCCGTACTTCCCGTACGGCGAATACTGCCGGTTGCTCACGACGACACGCTCCAGAGAGGGTCCGAAACGGGAGACCAGAACCTAACGGCTGGCCGTCACTCTCCAAAGCAACGCCGTGACGCGGTGTGGCGACACGCTCCTGCGCACGTGTGCGAACGCCCCCCCGGGAAGCGCTGCCGGTCCGCTGTCGGGCAGTAATCGAAAATCAGTCAATATGCGCAGGTGGCATATCGTTCGGTAATCGGTCAGTAATCGAAGGCGCGTGCCGTGTTCGCGGCAAGAGCCGCCGCCAGCACGTCCTCCTCGACGCCCTTGACCGCGGCCATCGCGCGGACCGTGACCGGAACGAGGTACGGCGCGTTGGGCCGTCCGCGGTAGGGCGCGGGCGTAAGGAAGGGCGCGTCCGTCTCGACCAGGACGAGGTCGAGGGGCGCCACGGCGAGCGCGTCGCGCAGCGGCTGCGCGTTCTTGAAGGTCATGTTGCCGGCGAACGACATGAAGTACCCGGCGCGCGCGCAGATCTCGGCCATCGCCGCGTCCCCCGAGTAGCAGTGGAAGACGGTCCGCTCGGGCGCGCCCTCTTCCTTCAGGACGCGCAGCACGTCGGCGTGGGCGTCGCGGTCGTGGATGACCAGCGCCTTGCCGTGCCGCTTGGCGATCTCGATGTGCGCGCGGAAGGACCGCTCCTGGGCGGCCTTGCCCTCGGGCCCGGTGCGGAAGTAGTCGAGTCCGGTCTCTCCGACGCCCTTGACGTGCGGAAGGGCGGCGAGGCGGTCGATCTCGGCGAGCGCCTCGTCCAGCGCCGCGTCCCCGCCGGGCTCGCGCGCGCCCTGCCTGGACCGGCCGTCACGAGGGGCCTGGGGGGCTTGCCCCCCGGAAAGAGGCCTGCCGTGGACGATACGCGGGGCCTCGTTCGGGTGCAGCGCCACGGTCGCGTGCACGGAGTCGTACGCCGCGGCCGTCTCGGCGGCCCACCGCGAGCCCTTCACGTCGCAGCCGACCTGCACGACCGTGGTCACGCCGACCGACGCGGCCTTGGCGAGGCCCTCCTCCACCGTGCCGGACTGCATGTCGAGGTGGGTGTGCGAGTCGGCGACGGGCACCCGCAGGGGCTCGGGAAGCGGCGGCGGAGTGTTCTTGTCGGACTTGTCGGACGCTTGGGAAGGCATGCCCCGATCCTACGAAAGGGGCATGCCGTGCCTCGGCCTCAGCCCGCCTTGCGGTGGTGGAACGGGTGGAGCAGATCCGAGAGGTGCCAGTGGTGGTCCTCCTTGGGCTCCCCCGACTGCGGCTCGTCGAGGGCCTCCCCGACGGCCTGCCCTCGCGACGCCGGGCGCTGGTGCTGGTGCAGGGGGTTCTGCGCGGACGACACCTGGCCGGGGCGCATGATGCGCACCACATGGCTGTCGCAGTTCTGGCAGGTGGGCCGACTCAGTGGCGACGGGACGACGCGGCCCCCCGCCACGTACATCACGAACTCGTTGCCGTCTCCGTCGAGGTGATGCTCTATCTCGTACGACTGCTCCCAGCCGTGCCCGCATCGCATACAGGCAAAGGAATAGGACTCGTGCACGACGGCGGTAGCGGCGCCTCGGTCGGCCTGCCCGGTGACGGGACCGGTCGCGGCTATCCGGCCGGCCTGCCCTGCGATCTCGCTCATGCCAGCTCCTCTTGTTCCGCTGGGCGAGGGACGGGTTCATCCCTTCACCCAGTGGACGCCTTCGCCGACGCGAACGCAGCAGGCCCTGTCGAGTGTTGGAGGCGATTTGGACTTCGCTTGCCAAATCCACCCGGTCGCGCCGTCATGTCTTTGCCTTCGGCGACAGCCCTTTACCCACCCATGGGGCGCGCGCTCATGGGAGATACACCCTGCTCAGAGGGGGTGTGAGCCCCTTCACAGGCTCCGGCGACTCACCGTGGCGGGGCGGCGTTCTTCGCGGCCACCACCGCGTCGAAGACCTCCCGCTTCGGCAGGCCCGCCGCCGCGGCCACCGCCGCGATCGCCTCCTTGCGCCGCTCCCCGGCCTCCTCCCGCACCCGCACCCGGCGCACCAGCTCGGCCGCGTCCAGCTCCTCGGCGGCCTTCTCGCCTGCGCCCTCCACCACGACGGTGATCTCACCCCGTACGCCCTCGGCCGCCCACTTCGCCAGCTCTGCCAGCGAACCGCGCCTGACCTCCTCGTACGTCTTCGTCAGCTCACGGCAGACGGCGGCCCTGCGCTGGGCCCCGAACACCTCGGCCATCGCGGCGAGCGTGTCGTCGAGCCGGTGCGGGGCCTCGAAGTAGACCAGGGTGCGCCGCTCCTCGGCGACCTCACGCAGCCGCGACAGACGCTCGCCCGCCTTGCGCGGCAAAAACCCCTCGAAGCAGAACCGGTCGACCGGCAGCCCGGACAGCGCGAGCGCGGTGAGCACCGCGGACGGACCGGGCACGGCGGTGACCCGGATGTCCTTCTCCACGGCGGCGGCGACCAGCCGGTACCCGGGGTCCGACACGGACGGCATCCCCGCGTCGGTCACCAGCAGCACGCGCGCCCCGGCCGCCAGCGCCTCGACCAGCTCGGGCGTCCGGGCGGACTCGTTGCCCTCGAAGTAGGAAACGACACGCCCGGCCGGCTGCACGCCCAGCGCCTGGGTGAGCCTGCGCAGCCGGCGCGTGTCCTCGGCGGCGATCACGTCGGCGGTGGCCAGCTCCTGCGCGAGGCGTGGCGGCGCGTCCTCGATGTCCCCGATGGGGGTACCGGCAAGGACCAGGGTTCCGGGCGTCACTGTCACGTTTCCATCCTCCCAGGCGCAGTCCACGGGACTCCCACAGACGTGTTCCCTACGATGGCGCGGTGACCAGTACCGCGTCCTCCACGGACACCCGGCAGAGCCAGGCGACCGAAGACCAGCGGCCGTCGTGGCCAGAGCGGCTGCGCCGTTTCGGATACAGGGAGCACCCGAGAAGCGACGTCCGCGACCGGCTGGTGCCGCCGTACAGCGAGCCCAGTCCGCGCATCTGGGCGGCGATCGGTCTGCGCGAGGAGGTCGCCGACCGGATCACGCGCTGGTCGGCGTGGGGCGGACCGCTGCTCGTGACGCTCGTCGCCGGGCTGATGCGGTTCTGGAACCTGGGCAGCCCCAGGGCGGTGATATTCGACGAGACGTACTACGCCAAGGACGCCTGGGCCCTCATCCACAACGGGTACGAGGCCAACTGGCCGAAGGACGCCAACGACCTGATCCTCCAGAACAACGGGCACGTGGCGATCCCGACGGACGCCGCGTACGTGGTGCATCCGCCGGTCGGCAAGTACGTCATCGGGCTCGGCGAGCTGATCTTCGGCTTCAACCCGTTCGGCTGGCGCTTCATGACGGCGCTCCTCGGCACGCTGGCCGTGCTGCTGCTGTGCCGGATCGGCCGCCGTCTGTTCCGCTCGACGTTCCTCGGCTGTCTGGCCGGCGGGCTGATGGCGGTGGACGGGCTGCAGTTCGTGATGAGCCGCACGTCGCTGCTGGACGGGGTTCTGGAGTTCTTCGTACTGGCGGCCTTCGGCTGTCTGCTCGTGGACCGGGACCGGGCACGCGCGCAACTGGCGGCGGCGCTCCCGGTCGACGCGGACGGGCGGGCCAGGCCCGACGCGTACATCGCGGAGACCGCATGGCTGGGGCTGCGCCCCTGGCGCTGGGCGGCGGCCCTGCTGATGGGACTCGCCATCGGCACGAAGTGGAACGGCCTGTACATCCTGGCCGCGTTCATGGTGATGACCATCCTGTGGGACGTCGGCGCGCGCAAGGCGGCGGGCGCCCGCCATCGGGTGTCCCTCATGCTCGTGGGCGAGTCGGTCATCTCGTGGACGGTGATGTCCACGATCGCGGTTGCCGTGTACCTCACCTCCTGGATCGGCTGGATCCTCTCCCCTGCCGACGGCTCCGGCGGCTACTTCCGCAACTGGGCGGCCACCGACGGCAGGGGCGGCCACTGGACCTTCCTGCCCGACTGGCTGCGCAGCCTGTGGCACTACGAGCACGAGGTCTACCTGTTCCACATCGGCCTGCAGTCCCCGCACACGTACCAGTCGAACCCGTGGAGCTGGATCGTGGTGGGCCGTCCGGTCTCGTACTTCTACGAGTCGCCGTCCCCCGGTTCGGCCGGCTGCCCCGCGGACGCCGGCCAGAAGTGCGCCCGCGAGGTCCTGGCGATCGGCACCCCGCTGCTGTGGTGGGCGGCCTGCTTCGCGATCGTGTACGTCCTGTGGCGGTGGGCGTTCCGCCGCGACTGGCGGGCGGGCGCGATCGCGTGCGGCATCGCGGCCGGCTATCTGCCCTGGTTCATGTACCAGGAGCGCACGATCTTCTACTTCTACGCGGTCGTCTTCGTGCCGTTCCTGTGCCTGGCCGTGGCGATGATGATCGGCGGCATCCTGGGCCCACCCGGCTCGGACGAACGCCGCCGGGTGGTGGGAGCGGCGGGCGCGGGCGTCCTGGTCCTGCTGATCGCCTGGAACTTCATCTACTTCTGGCCCCTGTACACGGGCACGGCGATCCCGATCGACGCGTGGCGGGCGCGGATGTGGCTGGACACCTGGGTTTAGCCCAAGCCCGGGAAGTCAGGGGCTGGGGTTCAGCAGGTCAAAGGGATCTCCGTCCGGGTGGCCCTCTGCACAGCAGCGTGTGAGCCTGGAGAGGCCGACGGTGAATGCAAGGAGTGCACTGTGCAGGCCGGACTTTGCAGGGAGAGGGGCGCGTTCACCGCGCTTGCGGCCTATGTCGTCCTGATCAGCGTGCTGGACGCGGTCATACCCGACCCTGTGCTGCGCCTGGCGCCTTTCGCGGTGCTCGCCCCGATAGCCGCCGCCGCGCTGCTCAGCCTCCGGATGACCGCCGTCCTGTGCGGGCTGTACCTGGTGCTGACCGGCCTTGACTACGGCCTGTTGATCGCGAACATCAGTGTGCACAACCGGGTGGCCACCACTGTCTCCGCGCTGGCCGTGTCCTTGGTGAGCCTCATCGTCTGCCGGGTGCGCCTGGAGCGCGAGGAGCGCATCAAGCGGCTGAGACTGACGTCAGGGGCGGCCCAGCGGTTGCTGCTGCGGTCGTTGCCGCTGCTGGCCGGCGACGTCATGGCGGACGGCTTCTACGAGGCGGCCGAGCGCGAGGCGATGGTCGGCGGGGACATCTACGAGGTGCTGTGGACTCCCTACGGCACGCGGATGGTGATCGGAGACGTGCGGGGCAAGGGTCTCCCGGCGATCGGCGCGAGCGCGGCGGTGCTGACCGCGTTCCGCGAGGGCGCTTTTCGGGAGCCGGACCTGCGGACCGTCGTAGAGCTGATGGAGGAGGGACTGCTGCGGTGGGAGGACCAGTCTGCCCGCGAGCCGGAAGAGGAATTCGTCACCGCACTGGTGGCGGAGACGCTGGGACGGGACCTGCGTGTGATCGACTGTGGGCACGTCGCCCCGATCATACTCGACGATGGCAAGGTCACGGAGGCCGAGTTCGGGGAGCCCGGCCTGCCGCTGGGGCTGGCCGACCTCTCGGCCACGCCGCGGCGATGGCAGGACGTCAAGGTCCCCAGCGGCGGACGGGTACTGATGTGCACGGACGGGATCCTCGAGGCGCGAAGCCCGCAGGCTGAGTTCTACCCGCTGGCCGAGCGGCTGCGCGCGTGGGTGGAACTGCCCACCAGCGATCTGCTGGAGCGGCTGCATGAGGACCTGAGCAAGCATGTCGGCGGAGCCCTCAACGACGACGCGGCTGTCCTCGTGGTACAGCGCCGAGGGATCAAGGCGTCCTTGTGGTCGAAGGGTGCTTGTGCCCGGCGCCCCCACCAGCCCAAACGGGTCGTGGAGGTTGTCCGCTTTCGGCTTATCTGTTTGCGCACGTTCGATGACGCCAATATCCGGCCAATGATGACGCCAATATCCGGCCAATATGGGGTAGTGAACAGGTGAGGAACGGTCCGGCACGGACTGGACTTATTCGGGGTCGAAGGAGACACCTCGTTCGGTGTCGGACGCGGTCCACTGCCTACGACGTCTGAAGACGCCCGGAGTCACGACGTCTGAAAGCGCCCGGAGTCAGGGCACGTTCTCCCCTGACCTGGGGGCAAGGCCGCGAAATCACGGTGGCTTGGTGTGTCAGCGGCTCTCGGCAGCTCACCACCTAGGAGACGGTCTCAGTGAACCTTGAGCGCCATGTGCACGTGCTGAGAGGAAGAAGCCGGGCAGTCGTGTCCGCCCTGGTGGCACCTTTGCTTGCCGCTCTGGCGCTGGTGCCGTTCCGGACCACCTTCCCCAACAGCGACGAGGCTCTTGTCCTGGTCGCGGTGGTGGTGGCTGTAGCCGCCCAGGGGGACCGCATCGCGGGCCTGATCGCGGCGGTCTCGGCCACCGTATGGTTCGACTTCTTCCTGACACGCCCATGGCCCTCGCTCTCCGCGACAAGTGCCGAGGACCGCTGGACGGCCGTCCTCCTGCTCGTCATCGGTTCCGCTGTCTCGGAGCTGGCCATCCGCGGGCGCCGCCAACGGGAGCGGACTCAGGCGGCTCATGGCCGCCTGGAGCTGCTGCACGACGCCAGCATGGCCATCGGCGCCAGCCTCGACATGGAGCGGACCGCGCAGGAGCTGGCGCGGGTAGCGGTGCCACGGTTCGCGGATTTCGTCACCGTGGACCTGGCGGAGTCCGTCCTGCTCGGAGAGGAGCCGACGGTCGACGAGGCGGACATGCGCCGGGTGGCCGTCGCGGGCATCCGGGAGAACCACCCGTTCCACCCGAAGGGCGCTCTGATCACACCCACCGTGTCCGCTCCGGAGGCCCGCAGCCTCCTCCGTAGAGGCCAGGCGAGGATCGAGCCCGACCTGCGAGCCTCCACCGCATGGCGGTCGCTGGTCCCGGATCACGCCGGGCCGGTGCTGGGCTACGGCATCCACTCTCTGATCACAGCGCCGCTTCGGGCACGGGGCGTGCCGCTGGGAGTCGTCAGCTTCTGGCGTGCCGGTAAATCCGGACCTTTCGAAATGAGGGACCTGTCCGACGCCGAGGAGATGGCCACCAAGTCCGCCGTGGCCACCGACAACGCGCGTCGTTACACCCGTGAGCGGACCATCGCGCTCGCTCTGCAGCGGAGTCTGCTGCCGCAGCAGCTGCCCAGGCAGACGGCCGTGGATGTGGCCTTCCGCTATCTGCCGGCAGGCTCACAGGCCGGCGTGGGCGGTGACTGGTTCGACGTGATCCCGCTCTCCGGGAGCCGGGTCGCCCTCGTCGTCGGAGATGTCGTCGGCCACGGCGTCAACGCCTCCGCCACCATGGGACGGCTGCGCACCGCCGTACGGACCCTGGCCGACGTCGACCTGCCGCCCGACGAGCTCCTCACCCATCTCGACGACCTGGTCATCCGCCTCACCGGTGACGAGGAGGTCAGCACGGCAGAAGGCGATGTCGCGGCGGCCGGCGAGCTGGGAGCGACCTGCCTGTACGCGGTCTACGACCCGGTCTCCCGGCGCTGCGCGCTGGCCTCGGCCGGTCATCCGCTGCCCGTCCTCAGCGCTCCCGACGGGACTGTGGAAAAAGTCCCCGGGTTCGTAGGCCCGCCGCTCGGGCTGGGCGGCCTGCCCTTCGAGACCACGGAGCTGACCTTGCCCGCGGGCAGCGTGCTCGCCCTCTACTCCGACGGCCTCGTCAAGTCCCGTGAGCGCGACTTCGACGAGGGCCTGGCCACGTTGTGCGACGCGCTGGCGGTGCGGACACCGTCGCTGGACGCCGCTTGCGACACCGTCATCCACAGGTTGGTGGCCGATCGCCCCGCCGACGACGTCGCCCTGCTCCTCGCCCGCACCCGTGCCCTCACCTCCGACCGGGTCGCCATCTGGGACATCCCCGCCGACCCGTCCCTTGTCGAGCACGCCCGGAAGGTGGCCGGCGAACAGCTCTGCGAATGGGGACTGTCAGATGCGACGTTCACCACCGAGCTACTGGTCAGCGAGCTGGTCACCAACGCCATCCGCTACGGCGACTCCCCGATCCAGTTGAGGTTGATCCGCGACACCACGCTGATATGCGAGGTCTCCGACGCCAGCAGCACCGCGCCGCACCTGCGCCGGGCCCGGGTCTTCGACGAGGGCGGCCGGGGCCTGCTCCTGGTCTCCCAGCTCAGCCAGAACTGGGGTACCCGGCATGCCACCGTCGGAAAGACCATCTGGTGCGAGCAGAAGCTGACGACGGGCTGACCCACGCACCTGACACCCCTGGCCTTCACCACGCGCCGGGGCACGCTCCGCACGTACACGCACCTGACGCCGGGCATCGCGCCGACTTCATTCAGCTCATCTCTCTCATCACTCTTCGGACAACAAACGAACACAGCTCTCACACCCGCTCCATGGGCCGTCTATAGTGCGAGAGCTACAAGGAGGGGCAACGCGCCATGCGCAAGGGGGTCAAGGGCACCATCGTCGCCGGGGTGTTCGCGGTGATGGTGGGCGGTGCCGGGTACGGGGCGTACAACGTCGTGACCGCGCTCAACGGAAGTTCGGGGGGCGTCGGCGGGCCCGCGCCCGTGAAGACCGGGCCGCCGTCCGCGAGCGAGGTCAAGGAGGCGAGTACGAAGTTCTTCGCCGCCTGGGAGAAGGGCGAGGCGGCCGAGGCGGCCTCGTACACGAACGACGCCGAGGCCGCGGAGCAGTTGTTGACCGCGTACGGCGGCACCGCGCACATCGGCGAGGTGCACATCACGCCCGGCGCCCGGAGCGGGGACTCGGTGCCCTTCTCCGTGAAGGCGACGGTGTCGTACGGAGGGAAGACCGAACCGCTCGCGTACCGCAGCACGTTGACCGTCGTGCGCGGGGTGACCACCGGGCGGGCGCTGGTCGATTGGCAGCCGTCCGTCGTCCAACCCGACCTGAAGCAGGGCGACACGCTCGTCACCGGTGAGGCCACGGTCCCGCCCATCGAGGCGGTGGACCGCAACGGCGTGGTGCTGACCGGGGACAAGTACCCGTCCCTCGGCCCGATCCTGGACGCGCTGCGCGAAAGGTACGGCGACACGGCCGGCGGAAAGCCGGGCATCGAACTGTCCATCGAGCGCGCCGACCGGAACCAGCCCGCCAAGACCCTGCTGACCCTCGCCAAGGGCACGCCCGGCAAACTCCGGACCACGCTCAGCGCCACCGTGCAGGCGGCGGCCGAGCGGGCGGTGGAGCAGTACGCGGAGTCGTCGGTGGTGGCGGTGAAGCCGAGCACGGGCGAGGTGCTCGCAGTCGCCAACCACCGCGACGACGGCTTCGACGCGGCCTTCGAGGGGCGGCTGGCGCCCGGCTCCACGATGAAGATCATCAGCGCGGCGACGCTCATCGACAACGGCATCACCACCATGAACGGCCCGGCGCCCTGCCCCGACACGGCCGTGTGGCAGAGCGAGACCTTCCACAACCTCACGGGCCTCGTCGCCGACGAGAAGGCCACGCTTGCGGACAGCTTCATGCGGTCGTGCAACACGGCGTTCGTGAAATACGCGGACTCGGTGAAGGTCGACTCGCTCACCCGGGAGGCCGAGGACCGCTTCGGGCTCGGGCAGAACAACTGGAAGACCGGCATCGTCTCCTTCGACGGCTCGGTGCCCGCCTCCGGCGGCCCGGACACCGCGGCCAATCTGATCGGCCAGGGCCAGGTCCAGATGAACCCGCTGAACATGGCGTCGGTCACAGCGACCGCGATCACGGGCACCTTCCGGCAGCCGTACCTGGTCTCGCCGCGGCTCGACGACCGCCGACTGGCCACCGCCAAGGGCCTGTCCTCCGGTACCGTCGCCCAGCTGAGGGCGATGATGCGGCTGACCGCGACCCAGGGCACGGCCGCGCCCGTGATGGCCGGGCTCAGCGGCGACATCGGCGCGAAGACGGGGTCCGCGGAGGTCGACGGGCAGGGGAAGTCCAACAGCTGGTTCACCGGCTACCGGGGCGACATCGCGGCGGCGGCCATGACCCAGGAGGGCGGGCACGGCGTCGACGCGGCCGGTCCGATCGTCGCAGCTGTGCTACGAACCGGCGGCTGAAGTCACCCGTGTCAACGCGGGACTCTACTGTGGGTGTTCTCGTTGAGGATCGTGAGGACACCGGGGGGACCTGGGGACTGCGGAGGATCAGGAGCTGTGGGCAAGAGAAGACGCGCCGCCGAGCGCACCAAGGGCCACCCCCTGGTGATCGGGGGGCTGATGGCCGTCGTCGGTGTCGGCGGGGCGGTCGGCGCCTACAGCTTGCTGGGCGGCGGCGCGGCGGCCGAGGACAACACGGCGACCACGGCCCACCACGAACTCGTGAAGTCGGGCCCGCTGTCCGCCTCCGAGGTCCGTACGGCGGCCACGGCGTTCCTCACCGCCTGGCAGCGGGGTGACGTCGCGAAGGCGGCGGCGGCCACGGACGACTCGGCCGCCGCGGCCAAGGCCCTGACGGGCTACAGCAAGGACGCGCACATCACCGGGGTGACCCTGACCGGCAGCACGCCGTCCGGGACATCGGTCCCGTTCTCGGTCAAGGCGAGGGTGTCGTACCAGGGCAAGAGCAAGCCGCTCGCGTACGCGTCGAAGCTGACCGTCGTGCGCCGGGCCGATGACGGGGTGCCGCTGGTGCGTTGGCAGCCCTCGGTGGAGCACCCCGATCTGACCGAGGGCGACCGCCTGGTGACCGGAGAGGCGGGCACGCCCCCGGTCAAGGCCCTGGACCGTGACGGCGGCGAGCTCACGACCTCCAAGTACCCCTCCCTCGGGCCGGTGTTGGACGGCCTGCGCGAGAAGTACGGGAAGAAGGCCGGCGGCAGAGCGGGCATCGAGCTGCGCATCGTGCGCAAGGCGGCCACCAAGGGCACGCAGAAGACGCCTGACAAGACGCTGCTGACGCTGAGCGAGGGCACGCCGGGCACCGTGAAGACGACGCTGAGCCCGACACTCCAGGCGAAGGCCGAGCAGGAGGTGACGACGAGGGACAACGCGTCCGTGGTCGTCATGCGCCCCTCGACGGGCGAGATCCTGGCGGTGGCGAACGCCGGCCACGGCTTCAACGTGGCGTTCGAGGGCTCCCTCGCGCCGGGATCGACGATGAAGATCGTGACGTCGACGCTGCTGTTCGAGAAGGGGCTGGCGCAGCCGGACAAGCCGCATCCGTGCCCCAAGTACTTCACGTACGGCGGCTGGAAGTTCCAGAACGACGACAAGTTCGAGATCAAGCACGGCACGTTCAAGGCGAGCTTCGCGGCGTCCTGCAACACGGCCTTCATCAGCCAGGCTCCGAAGCTGCAGAACGACGACCTCACCAAGGTCGCCCAGCAGATCTACGGCCTGAGCATGAACAGCTGGGCCATCGGCGTACCGTCCTTCGACGGCGCGGTCCCGGTGCAGAGCGCGGCCCAGATGGCGGCGTCCCTGATCGGCCAGGGCGGCGTACGCATGAACCCGCTGAACATGGCCTCGGTGATCTCGACGGCGAAGACGGGCGTCTTCCACCAGCCGTACCTGGTCTCCCCGTCGGTGGACAACCGCACGCTGGCGAAGGCGACCCGCACGATGTCGTCGGCCACGCAGGCCAAGCTCAAGGAGGTACTGCAGTACACGGCCGCGGCGGGCACGGCCGCCAAGGCGATGACGGGGCTCGGCCCGGACTACGGCGCGAAGACGGGCTCGGCGGAGGTCGACGGCCAGAAGCAGCCCAACGGCTGGTTCACGGCCTGGAAGGGCGACCTGGCGGCGGCGGGCGTGGTCCAGGCGGGCGGCCACGGCGGCGACTCGGCGGGGCCCATCGTGGCGGCGCTGCTGCGAGCGGGAAGCTGACGCAGGGCCTGCGGCACTGATGGTCCACGCGGGCGGCCACGCTGGTGGACGTACGCGAGCAGTCCGCGTTACACCGGCCGTCACGGCGGCGGTGCTGTGCGCCGCCGTCACGCCCCGCGAGCGTCGGGCTCCGTGCCCCGCCCCCGCTAACCTCATGCCGCATCAAACACCTCAGGGATCAGGGAGTTGACGTCATGACAGACAAGCTCACCGTGAGCGTCCTCGGCACCGGGATCATGGGGGCGGCGATGGCCCGCAACCTCGTCCGCGCCGGACACACCGTCCGCGCCTGGAACCGTACCCGCGCCAAGGCCGAGCCGCTGGCCGCGGACGGCGCGTACATCGCCGACACCCCGGCCGAGGCCGTACAGGGGGCCGCCGTCGTCCTGACCATGCTGTACGACGGCAACACCGTCCTGGAGGTCATGCGCGAGGCCGCCCCCGCGCTGGGCCCCGGCACCGTCTGGGCGCAGTCGACCACCGCCGGCGTCGAGGCCGCCGACGAACTGGCCGCCTTCGCCGACGAGCACGGCCTGGTCTTCTACGACGCCCCGGTACTCGGCACCCGTCAGCCTGCGGAGGCGGGACAGCTGGTCGTCCTCGCCGCGGGCCCCGCCGAGGGCCGGGAGGCGGTGACGCCCGTCTTCGACGCCGTCGGCGCCCGTACCGTGTGGACCGGTGAGGACGGCGCGGCGGGCAGCGCCAGCCGGCTGAAGCTGGTGGCCAACAGCTGGGTG
>CBFHCJ010000074.1:0-15561 GCA_965654005.1 uncultured Streptomyces sp.
TGCTCGTGTGGCGGAGGCCGGTCATCGACTTCTCCAGCGTCAAAGCGACCACGGGGGCGCCGGTGCTCGGCCGCCTGAAGGTCACGCCCTCCAGCGACGACACACGCGGGATGCCACAGCTCTGTCGGCTGATCCTGTCGGACGAGACGAACATGCTGTTCCTTGTGGGTCCACGAAGCACCCGTCGCGAGAGGCGACTACTCGCGTCCGAACTGTCCGAGGTAATCGCCTGGACCAGACACCTCGTCCCGCTCAGCGAACGAGACCCGCTCAATCGAACACGCCCACATTCCCGTTCCGGAAGTTTCCTGGGCCCTGAGGACTTCGTCGTCATCGACGAACCGACCCAGATTGAGATAGCTACCCGCCCAGCCACGTCGCTGGTGCTGCTGGTAGCCCGCGAAGGGATCTCCTACTCGGCACTGCGACGGCAGGCCGAGCAGTACTTCGATGGAGGAGCGGCCGGGGTGGTCCTGGTGCACGGAGCCCGTTGGCATCCCCGTTGGTGGGGGTCGAAGCGTCGTGCCCCCAAGATGGAGAAGGACGAGCCGAAGACGGCGCGAACCTGGAGGCCGGATGACCCGATCGCTTCCGGCGCATCCGACTGATCGCTCAGGACACCGGCGGCGAGGTGCGCCCGATCGCTGACGGGCGTACGGCCCGTCCACTGCCAAGCCCCGGCTTGCCAACCTCATCGAGACTCACGTTGCGGTAGAGGGCGATCATGATGAGCACCATCCAGAAGAACTTGAACTCCATGCTGGAGAGGAAGAAAACGGAGAATGCCAAGCCGACGGCAGCGCTCAGTGGTGGCGCCCGGAGTCCGATCGGGAGGCGTGCAGCCTCGACCAGCGCCAGCGCCAAGCCCCAGGTCAGCAGGATCAAGCCCGGCAGGCCGAGCTCAACGACGGCCAGCAGCCACAGGTTGTGCGGTTGGTAGGAGCCCTCGTCGCCCCGGAGGACTCGGGCTTCCGGCACGGATGCCTGAGTCTCGGCATACACCTTGGGATACGTTCCCCAGCCGGAGCCGTACAGGCAGTAGTCCGGACACGCCGCGAGACCGACCTGCCAGATATCGGTCCGCCCCGATGACGATGTCGCCGACTCGAACGTGCGGGAGGCCACGCCGGCCGGATGGTAGACCCAGACCAGGACTGCTGCGACCAGTCCGGCGGCAAGCGTCATGAGGATGCCCTTGCGCGCCTGCCGCGGACCGGACAGGGCCATCGTGACCAGCACCAACCCAGTGGCAAGGGTGCCGGTTCGTGAGCCCGTCATCAGAACACCGCAGAACATGAGGGCCACAATCGCGGCATAGGCCAGCTTGCGAATCCGCTCAGACTCCTGGAAGGCGCGACTCAGCGCCAGCGTGAAAGGGAGCAGCAAGGACACCGCTTGGACGCCCGGGCCGAGCAGATCATTGCCGAACCGTCCGTCCGGTGCCGGACCGCCTCCGGCCTCGGCGGGAAACCCACCCAGGACCAACAGCTGGTAAAAGCCATATCCGACCACCGCCACGCCGCCGACGAGCAGCCCGTTCTCCGTGCGCCTCAGGGCCGTGCGGTCGACGTGACTCATGGCGGCGAACAGGTAGACGAGCACGAGGCTGCCGAGCACGGCCAGGCCGTTGATCGTCGTTGAGCGCTCGATGGTCCACAGGGTTGTTGCACAAGCGGTACCGAGGAACAGCAGCCAGACCCCTACAGACTGTGACAACCGCCGTGCCGACCGCCGGTGCGTGATGAGCTGCAGCACCAGGCCGGCGGCGAGCAGCATCCCGATCAGCGACGACACAGATCCATACCGGGAGGGTCCGACTGAAAGACCTCCGCCGAACGGGATCAGGGCGGCGAAGATGGGCAACGCCACTCGCATCGGATCGCGAAGGCAAGCGACCACCAGAGCAAGCGCGAACGGCGCTGCGAGCAGTATCAGCAGCCACGACGTCATAGGACCATCCTGTCTACCTTCGGCTCGGGTCGTAGCCCTCGGCCACGACCTCCCAGTAGGACGAAGTGAACGGGAGCCCGCACAACGCGTCGGCGGGGAGGCTCCACACCTCGCCTCGTCCTTCCGACTCCGTGTCCTCCAACTTCAAGGCTGTAGTGCCTCCGGAGTCACCGATGTACATGCCATAGCGTTGGAGCGCCTCGGCGATGACGAGCGCCTCCGGGTCGAGGTTCATGTCGTCCAGATCGAGAGAGGCCTTGATGCGCAGCCGCAGCCCTTGCGGGGGGACCGCGGGGTCATCTCCGTCGTAGTCGCCGTCAGACCCCACCATCGGAAAGACGTACCTGTCCGCCGCCTGCGGACCGACGGCGATCTTCAGCACGTGCCGGATGGCACCGGCCTCCACCTCCTCCCACGCGACCGCCATCGTGGCGCCGTTGTTCCCACGATGTGTGCCGAGGTTTCGGGGATCGTCGGAGCGCCCGGTCCGGTCATGGAGGCCGTTCGACCTCAGATAGGTCACTGTTGCGCCCGTCGCGGTCCAGGTCTCGGAATCTTCGTCGAACTCTGCGTCGGTCAGCGCGACGACATATCCCCGCTGCTTGTCGTAGACCGTCATGCTGCCATCGCTGTTGTCAGCGGGCTCGGCTCCCTCGGGTATGCGCACGTCTTCCAGCTCCGGCAGATGGTCGCCCGGATACCCTTCGAGGTCGTACTCCGGATCGGAGGGCTCGGCCCAGTAGATCGGGTGACCCCAAGGACTGCCCGACGCTCCGGCCAGCATCAGACACCCCGGGCCGCTTTCTGGGGCAGTGCGGAGATAGTCGAGGATCTCGTCTCCGTCCGGGTGTTCTGGTGCACCGGCCGGAAGCGCCGTGTTCCACCACGAGTCATTCTCGAAGGCTCGGTAGGCCGGCTGGGACGGCTGGGACGGCTCGGACGCGGAGTGACTGGCCGTCGGGCTGCCTTCGGACGCCTCCGACGAATCCGGTCCGGTCAGCCGCTGCTCTTCGGTCGGGGAGTCCTCCGCCGCCGCCACCATCGCGACACCGACGAGAGCAAGTACCGCGGCGCCCAAGAACGCCGAGCCGCGAAGTCCGCTCGATCCGGCATTGACTGCTCGGCGATGTTGTCCCTGCTTGTGCGGACTGCTCCTCGCCACCCTGCCATGATAGTTGTCAGGGCTCGGCGTGCCTACCGGTCGAGGCGCCGCCGATGGTCAAAAGGAGTAACGAATGAGCAGTCCAGGCCCACCGCTCAAGGTGCTCTCAGTGGTGGGTGCAGGGCGAAGCGGCACCACCGTGCTCGCCAGCATTCTTGGAGAAGTGGACGGCTTCGCGAGCGCCGGCGAACTGCGTTGGTTATGGGAGCGCGGTGTCAAGGCCGAGCGCCCGTGCGGGTGCGGCAACATCCCGGCGCGTTGTCCGGTGTGGTCCCCCGTCATCACTCAGGCAATCGCGCCCTTTGCCGCGACCGCTCTGCCCGGGAGGGTGGAAAGCATCATCTCGTCGCAGCACGAGCTCGCCCGACGACGTAACCTCATCCGCGTCCTGCAGAGCATCGATCACCCCGAGCACGAGGCGTGGCCCGCACTGCAGACGGTACGTACGGTGACCGGTTCGGCGTGCAGGGCTCTCGCTGACGTGACCGCCGCCAGGGTCGTGGTCGATACGTCGAAGCGGCCCCTGGACGCGGCCATCCTTGCTGGTGTGAAGGGGTTGGACCATTACGTGCTTCACATCGTGCGCGACCCCCGCGCGGTCGTGCACTCATGGCGTCGGGCGAAGTCGTTCACGACCGAAGGCACGACCCGGACGATGGGAACCAGGAGCCTTCCATCCACGGTCCGCCGCTGGATCTCGAACGGCGTCTCTGCGGAGGCTCTGCGCCGCCGCATCCCTGCCTCACGTTGGCTGCACATCCGGTACGAAGACTTCGCCGCCGAGCCGCGGGCTGTGGTCGAGAGCATTCTTGCGTTCCTCGGCGAGAACGCCGGAATCCCCTTCACCGACGACCATACGGTGATGCTTCATCCGAACCACATCGTCGCCGGGAACCCGAGCAGGTTCACGACGGGCCACGTCACCATCCGCGCCGACGAGGAGTGGAGAAGGTCGATGACGCAAGGCGATCAACGGCTGGTGGGGCTCCTGACGATGCCGCTGATGCTGAAGTACGGCTATCCCGTTCGGCACGCGGCCCGCGGTTAGCGTGCCAGACCCCTGGTGACGACCCGAAGGGGCCATTGCGGTGCGCTTCGCGCCAGGCGTATAACGGCGAGAGTAGCTCGGCTTCCGGCAGAGCTGACCGAAAGGTGAACCCATATGCCGACCGGACGGCTTCCGAATCTACTCGTAGCAGGCGTGCCCAAGGCCGGCACGGGATCGCTGTTCGCCTACCTGGCCCAACATCCTGACATCTGCCCGGCCGATGAGAAGGAAGTGGGCTACTTCAACTTCTTCAACCCGCGCCGTCACACCGGAACGCCTCCGGCGCTCGACACCTATCGCCGGCACTTCGCGCATTCCGTAGGTGAGCGGTACGCCTTCGAGGCGACGCCGACGTACTCCTACGGGGGACGCCCTGTGATCGACGCCATTCGTGAGAATCTGGACACGCCGAAGATCATCCTGTCTCTTCGTGACCCTGTGGAGCGGCTGTGGTCGGCCTACACCTTCCAACGCGAGCTGGGCAATATCACGATGCTGCGGTCGTTCGAGGAATACCTCGCGGCCTGTGAACGTCGTGAGCGGGACGGCAGCGATCTCGTTCCACGTGACCATCTCCACGGGCTCTACATCGGCTTCTACGCGAACTACGTCCCCTTGTGGCTCGATGCCTTCGGCCCGGACATCAAGGTGATCTTCGCCGAGGACCTCTTCCGCCACCCGACCGCCGTCATGGGAGATGTCTTCCGGTGGCTCGGCATCGACGACACCGTCCTTCCCGAGCTGGATCTGGCGCCGCGCAACAAGACTCAGCACCCCCGCAGCATGCGAGCTGCGCGCATCGCCTACTCCATCAAGCGCTCGGGCGACCGGATGCGGTTGCTGCCACCCGCTGTGCGCGATCCGCTGCGGCGTGTCTATGCCTGGGGAAACACAGGACGGCCGCCGGAGAAGATGACCGCTGACGTACGGCGCCATGTGGTCGCGCTCTACGCAGAGTCGAACGAACAGACCGCGCGGGCGTTGACTGCTCAGGGCTACCGGAACCTGCCGGCCTGGCTCGCGACAGGCGCCTCGCAGCAGCCCGCCGAGGGGCCGCGTCGGCCGACCTCAGCCGATGAACCTGCCTACCAAGGGGATCCGCCGGAGCTCAGGGAAGGTATCGCCTAGCTGCAGCGCCTGTCGGCTGCACACCAGAACCGCCAACGACACCAGAGCTGCAGCCGTGACGCTTGCGACGATTCCCGGTGACGCCAGAAGCTGGAATACCCACAGGGCCGCAGTGCCACCGAGGATCGCCGCGTAGCAGGCGATGCACTGTCGGTCGATGAACCGGCTCTTGATGCTTCCCCGAAGCGCCCACTGGTTCAACAAGTTCTGGCTGACCAGCGCAATGCAGTTCGCCGTGGCGATACCTACCGCGGCGAACCGTTCGGCCAGCAGCACACACAACCCGATATTCATCACTGCGATGAGAACATTGACGTAGACCAGGTACCGGATTCGTCCACAGACCTGCAGCGCATACGCGTTGAAGCCGAGCATGACGTTGACGTAGTAGCCGACCGCAAGGATCGCGAGCACCGTTGCGGACTCGGCGTAGCGTTCCTCGAACAGTGTGACCGTCGTCGCGGGCGCCAGCGGTCCGGTGAGAGCAAAGATCGGGAACGTGAACACCGCCACGAAGGCGGCCGTGTGCCAGTAGCTGTTCCGTAGCCCGGCAATGTCCGCACGTGCGTACAGCCGCGCTATGGCGGGAAGGAAGAGGGTGGCGAAGGATGCGGTGATCGCCGTGTTGAGTCGGGCCGAGCTGAACACAGCGCGGTAGTTGGCTACCTCGACGGCCGAGTGGAAGTAGCCGAGTACCAGCACACCGCCCACCGTCATCGAGAGGAGCGCCAGCTCTCCGGTGATGAGTGGGAACGAGAACTCGAAGACCTCACGGAACGGCACGGTGATCTGGCGCGGCCTGAGTTCCTTCAACAGGCCCCGTTCCCGCAGGACCTGGACCAGCAGCGCGAGGTAGAGCAGAAGTCCGACGAGCGCGGCAACGACGTACCCGACAGCCAGAAAGCCCACACCCGCGCCCGAGACGACCAGGATGACCACGACGGTGAGGCGCAGTCCGGGAGCAAGCAGGTGCTTCCGGAAGAAGATTGCACTCGGTTTGCTGAACACCGCGAAAAGCGAGACGAACACCTGGTCCATCGCCTCGAGTGGTGAGAGGAACACCAGGATGAGCACCAGTCCGACTGCCGCATCGCTCTGGACAACTGACCCGATCAGTGCGTCGCTGAACAGGTACAGCGCCCCGATGAAGAGCACGCTGGTGGCGAGGATGGTCCCGACGGCGAGGAACATCGCGCCGAACATACGGCCGTAGTCGCGCTGCTCCTCGTACGTGGCCATGAACCTGCTGAGGAGTCGACCCTGTCCCAGGCTGAGAAGCACCCGCCCGACCCCCGCTAGCGCGAGAGCGTAGGCGAAGGCGCCGAAGTCCTCCTTGGTCAACGTCCGCACGATGATCACCTGCGTCGCCATACCAAGGACAAGGGCAAGGACCCGGCCGAGCATCAGGAGTGCAGACCCACGGACCTGCTCGCGCTGCAGGTCCGTTGCATCGTCGCTGTCGGGAGACTCGCCGGGGCGGCTCGCAGGTGGCTCGAGGCTGCTCGCTACCGCCGGGCGCGCCGTTACTGTCCGGCGACCGCGCTGCCGTCCTCGCATAGAACCCTTCCCCCGCTGTCACGGACGTGGGACAGAAACCGCACACCCCTCATGATCCGGTCCGTCCCTCATCTCTTGCTGAACCGCGTACCCGGCCGCTAGCCGGGTACGTTCGGCCGGGTCACTTCGTCCAGTCGCCACCACCCCGTCGGCGCCTGCGAACGCAGGCTCTTGATGCGGGTCGCCAGTCGCCCGGCGGATGAGGTGTTCGCGGCGATCACGAGCTTGACCTCGTCGACACTGCCCTGCGGGACGTCCTCCTGACCGTACTTGGAGCCGATCGCCAGCGGAAAGGTGTTGCTGATGGAACCGAGCTCAGTCCGCTTGGAGGTAACCGTCGGGCCGACGAACACGCTCCAGGTCCGACCGACGCGTGCACAGCCGATCAGGTGCCAGGATCCGTCGGCGACGTCCGCCTCGCCGTCGATGACCCAGGCCTCATGCCCGTCCGAGTCCTTTGCGCTGCACTTGACGCGCCCGCGGGGCATGATCTCCACCTTGAACTCCCCGCTCGCGGTGTAGGCCAAGCCCTTGCGAATGATGTCGTAGGTCTCCCCCGGCTGTGGCTCCACCGTGAAGTTCACCCAGGCGGAGAACATGAAGTCGTCGGTTCCCGGGTTCAACGACGAATGTGAGGGAACCTGCACCCAGGACCCGAGACGGTCGAACGAGTAGGAAGTGCCCGCATGCCCGGGAAGGCCCAGGACGGGACTGCCCTGGTTCACACCGTGGTTGCCGTTGCCAGAGCTGTCCGTTGCCACCAGTTGCGGCTCTCGGGGCAGCACTGTCCCGGTAGTTGTGTCCTCCGCCGGAGCGTTGAAGAACAGCCACCCCATCGCTGCCAGCGCCGCAACGGGCAGAAGCAGCCCCACCACCATAAGTCTCACGACTATGCCCCCAAAGGCCGTCGGCAACCGAGGTTCCGTCACCCCTGTCGACTTTATGCATGCGTCGGACTCCTGTACACAGCCAAAACGGGTGGTTTGGTCGCCCGCTGCCATGACCCCCCATTCGGATGATTCACCCGGAGTCCCCCACGTCATACGATGACTCCAACGTGACCAAAGAAGGGAGCCGACCATGGTCGGCGATGCCCCGACTCCGAACTTCCTCTACATCGGGACCAGCAAGGCGGGTTCCACGTGGCTGTTCAACGCCCTTGCCCATCACCCCGACGTCTTTCTCGCCTCGAGCAAAGGTCTGTACTTCTTCGACCAGCACTTCTCGAACGGCACGGACTGGTATCTCGGACAGTTCGCCGGAGCCGGCGGCAAACCGGCGATAGGAGAGATCTCGCACAGCTATCTGTCCTCACCCGAGGCACCTGGCCGTATCGCGGATCTCAACCGCGACATGCGACTGCTGGTGTGTCTCCGTGAGCCTGTCGACCGTGCGTTCTCGGACTATCTCGACCTGGTGAAGAACGGGCAGTACAACGGCCCGTTCAAGGACGCCTTGGACCGCTACCCCCGCCTTCTGGACCGCGGCATGTACGCCACGCATCTCCAGCGGTACTTCGACCGGTTCCCGTCGCAGCAGATGCACATCCGACTTTTCGACGACCTCCGCACCGATGCCCAGGCCTACGCCGATGATGTATTTCAGTTCCTCGGCGTCCGGCAGTTCACCCTGCCGCCCGCACACCTGAAGACCCGGATGCCCGCGGGGAAGCCCCGCAGCGACGCCGTAGCGGGGCTGGCCAAGTCGACTTCCAGGCTCGTGAAGCGGGCCGGTCTGACCGGCGTCCGCGCGCGGGCGAAGCGCTCGGTCCTGCTCCGGCAGGCGCTCTACCGGCCGTACGCCGAGGACCGCCCTGCGGTCGATCCGGTGCTGGCCGTCGAGCTGCGGCAGGTGTTCTCTGAGGAAGTCGAACAGCTGGACTCGATGCTGGACGCCCCGGTGTCCGCTCAGTGGGGATATCGGGAAGCAAGCCCGGACAGCGCTGGACGTCCGTGAGGACGGCGGCCCACAGGGACGAACGGTCAGCGCCTCAAGACTCAGCCGAGTCGGCCGACGAGAGGAGGCGGGCCGCCTCGCTGCGCAGGTAGGGGGCGGCCAGGCGTACGGAGACCGCGCGAGCCTGCGTGCGCCAGGATCCGTGGGACTCGTCCACGAGCGCCGACCACTTGTCGAGCATGATCAAGAGCTGGTAGCAGGAGAGCTGTGCCGCCGGCACGGGCGACTCACCGCAGTATCCGCGGATCACCTGTGACTCACGGCGCTGCATCCCCTCCCTGTCGTAGGCCAGTCCATGGGTGTGCAGCTGCAGACCCAGCAGTCGCATTGCCACGAGGAACCGGCACAGGTCCTCGTAGCGGGGAACGGCCCAGCGAGGCATCGGATCGAAGACCGTGAGTCGGGCGCCTTCCCCTGCGAACATGTTGCGCGGGGCGTAGTCACCGTGGCCAACCACCATCGGCAGCCGTTCGGGCAGGACGCTTTGAGCAAGCTGGGCTCCCCGGGTGGCGATATCGCCGACGGATCGCCGGCCGATGCGACTTCTGAGGAACTCGTCGTAGGCGTTGAAACGATCAACGACGTCCGCGCGCCTGGACTGGCGGGCCGGGAGGTCGTCGATGAGCATCGACGTCTGGAACGTCCGGAGCCAGATGCCGGCACGTCCCCAGACCTCTGTTGCCCCTCGGTTCCGGGCGGACCGCTTGTTGAAGGAAAGCCGCCTCTCCCCCACGAGCAGCTCGCGCAACGTCCCGGCGGCCACGTACTCCATGAGGATCGTGTCCAGATCCACCAGATGGTCGAGGGGCCGCACGGCTCCGAACATCGGGCTCGCGTCGGCGAACGTCGCGTGGATCGAACGCAGTCCGGCGTACTCGAGAGCGGTCAGCTGGGACACCGACAGCTGGTCCGTCGCCAGTCGCGGCCGCCTGCGGGCACCGTCGTCGTTCCCAGCCGGTTGCGACACTCCGCGCCGCACCTTCGCCAGAATCGTCGGTTGTCGTGACTCCTGCTCGGTGTAGACCGCGTACAACAGCGCTCGTGGCCGACTGGTGACCAGCCGCAGACGCACTGTCGGCCGTCCGCCGCCCTGCGGGAACCAGGCCTCAGCGTGCTCGGCGACCCGACGCTCGATCTCCCGTTCGATCATCCGCTGGTTCGCGCCGAACGGCGTGCCCGGGCCGGCCGTCATCGCTGCCGACCGTCCACCGTCTGCGCGTCGTGCGGTGACCGAACGATGGCCCACGCGGCACGGATGTCGCGCACGGATCGGCCGTGCTGCACCTTTCGCAAGGCGTCGACGAGTCTGACTGCCCGGCGTGAGCGAACCCGGGCGAGGGCTTGCTGCACGCGGTCCAGCTGAGCCGCCAGCTCTTCCGGGCTGGCATCGATCACGACCGTCGGCGGCCGGAGGTCGAAGTCGATCCGTCCTTCCCATCGAGGCCGTCTCAGCGCCAGGTCGTCACCGGTCGCGGTCCACTTCCGGGAGTTCTCGGCCGGAGTGAAGCGGTCACGTAGAGCGGGGTCGACCGGGTCGTACCCGAAGAAGGCCGCCAGGTCGGCCGTACCTTCCAGCGCTCGGTAGTCCTCGACTGTCGCCGCCTGGGTCCACTGGACGGCTCGCCTGGCGTCGATCGGGTCGTGCGAGATCGTGCTTCCCTCCACCGCGCGCGGCGCGCCCTTTTCTCGCTGCACCCGGTGGTGTTCCAGGACGGAGGGACTCCACGGCTCGTCCAGGTGGGCGAGGACCTCGCGAAGCACTGGTTCGCCCTCCAGCACAAGATCCTCGTAGCGGCACAGTGCGAAACGCTGTCCCAGGGTGCTCCCGGCGCGCACCATGTCGAGATTGGTGGCGGTCCAGTAGGAGAGGGCGGCAGGGAAGGTGTAGTGGAACTTCTTCCGGAGCGAAGCAGCGACTGCTCCAGGGTGCCGGACGATTCCCACGAACACAGCGCCGGGGAACACCCGCGCCATCTGGGCCATGTGCGCGGTGTGGAAGGGGGTCTTCTCCCCCCAACGTGTTTTTCCCTGCTCGAGCGCGTAGCGGCGGAACAGGCCGTCGTAGAACTCCCGCAGTCGCTCGTCCATCTCCTTCTCAGTCCAGCCGAGCCGCTGGTACCAGCCCCTCCCGAACTGCCAGTTGGGGATGTCCTTCGCGGCGAGCAACGCGCCCATGAACCCGGTTTCGCCGCCGATCGCGATGTTGGGATGGCTGTCGAGGATGAGCCTCAGCATGGTCGAGCCCGACCGCATGGAGCCGACCACGAACACCGGCCCCGGCGGACGTTCGCCAGGTTCGTGCGGCGCTCCGTCCATTCCGTTCGCGTCGGTCATCGGTGGACTCCCGCGGTGGCGCGGCGGCCGCGCCGGAGGAGTTCGTACGGGAGTCCGGTTCGCAGGGTGAGGTAAGGCCGGGCGGACTTCACCCGCAGCCCCGTCAAGCTGTTCCCCCGGTAGAGCCCGACGCGGGGCACCGCATAGGGACCAGGAGCCTCCTTGGCCTCGGGCAGGGTGAACGCATGGGTGTAGCCGGCTCGTTGGGCGGCGGCTCGCACCGACTCGTTGTGCCGTCCACGCGGGTAGGCAAGCAGAGTGACCGGATGACCGAGCAGGGTCTCCAGCAGCTCCCGGCTGTCTCTGAGGTCTCGTACACAGTCCTCGAAGCTCAGCGCGGTCAGATCGGCATGGGAGTAGCTGTGCGACTCGAAGCTGACGCCGGCAGCCTGCATCTCCTTGACCTGGTCCATGTCCAATGTCTTGAGCTCGTACGTGGGCGGCGTGTCCACCCAGTCCACGCCCTGCCCGGCAGTGGTCAGCGTCTGTGCGACCAGGAAGACCGTCGCCGGCAGCCCATGGCGGGACAAGACCGGCAGCGCATGGTCGTAAACACTGCGGAAGCCGTCATCGAACGTGAGTGCAGCCGTCGCTCGAGGCAACCTTCCTGAGCTGTCCAGCCGACTCAGACTCTCCGAAAGCGGAACGACAGCCCGTCGTCGAGCGAGCCATGCGCACTGCGCGGCAAAGTATTCGGGGGCGACGGACATCGGAGATGTCCAGTCCGGATCCACAGCGTGGTAGCACAGGATAGTCATCGCCCGGCGTCCTGCACGGAGACGTACACATCACTCACCGCTTGCGCGGTCATCCGGCTGGAGAACTGCTCCACCACCCGACACCGACCGGCGTTGCCCATCTGACGGCGCGCCTCGTGGTCTGTCAGAAGGTTTCTCAGCGCGTCGGCAAGCAGTCCTGGCGATCGACTGGGCACGACGTAGCCGGTTTCGCCATCGACGACGACTCGACTCACGTCTCCGACATCGGTCGCCACCACTGGAAGGCCGGCCGCCATGGCCTCGAGGACTGACAGCGGCATCGCTTCCCACCACGATGGCAGGCAGAACACGTCCGCTTGGGCGTAGGCCGCCGGCATTTCCTCCGGGCGGCGCGTGCCGAGGAGGGTCGCCCGCCCTTCCGCGGCGGCTCGCACCGGCTCGGCTGCCGCTGGGCCTTCGTCCGGAGTCCCCCCGAGGAGCCACAGCTCATGCGGGACCCCTTCGTCCTGCAACATGACGGAGGCTTCGATGAGGTCGAGGACACCCTTCCGCTCAGTCAGCAGTCCGACGTACAGGATCCGAGGCGGCTGGTGAACCGGGTCGGCGGTGGAGTACCGCGAGGCGTCCACACCATTGTCGATGAGCCTGACCCGGGTTTCGCCCAGCGCGGCGGCGAGGGAACGCCTCCCCGCGCTCCACACCGCGACCACCGAGTGCGCGGGCAGCATGGCCGCCCGCATCACCATCCGGGTTCGTCGGGTGGTGAGCCAGGTTTC
Source organism: uncultured Streptomyces sp. (assembly GCA_965654005.1). Classification (GTDB taxonomy): domain Bacteria; phylum Actinomycetota; class Actinomycetes; order Streptomycetales; family Streptomycetaceae; genus Streptomyces. The sequence continues at coordinate 12,631 of CBFHCJ010000074.1, forward strand.
GATGTTTCCTCCGTGGGCATGAACCACGACGGCGCAACCGCGCTGGCGGGCGGCAAGCGCGAGGAGTCCCGCCCGAAGCACGGTGACGGTAGGCGCCAGTGCCGAGTTGATGTGGACGATGTCCTGTCCACGGGCCGACCTCCAGACAGCAACCGCGTCCCTGATCGTCCGTGCGACGTTGACGATCGACGCTTCACCACCTTGGGGCGTCCCGTGGTGGGCCACGTTGAGGAAGGTGAGGTCGTGCTGCCTCGAGAGGTCGCCGGCGCGCAGGTCGTTGAGGAAGCTCGGGATACCGCCCCGATCCGGAGCTCCCTTGCCGACGAGGAGGACCCGACTCATGGGGTGTGCTCCCGGCTGGTCACTCCTACAGCGCCGGCCAGATCGGCATACCTGTCGTACAGGTGCTCGGCCTCGTGAAGGAGCGACCGGGAATGCGAAGATCGCAACAGGGTCTGGATCTCCGCCTTGTGTTGCTCACGCTCAGACGACGGCCTACCGACGTGCGTCTCCAGAACCTGCCCGTTGCACTCCAGGCGGTTCATCTCCTCGACGAGCAGGAACGCAGCCGCCTGGTTCTCCGCTGTTGGACGGTACGGCGCGAAGGACGTCTGGAACCGCTCGTTGACGGCCGTGATCACGGAGCCGAAGTCCGACACCACTTGATCGAAGAGACCGACCACGAATCGGTCCTTGACGCGCCATGCCGTGCGGTAGAAGTCCAGGTACTCGACCAGGGCATCCTCCGGCGTCAAGGTCGGCCGCCGCACGAGGTAGCTCGACACAGCGTCGGCCGGTCGCCGGATCAGCACCACCGCGGGCAGTCCGAGACGAACCGCACGAAGCAGGTGCGGTGCGCCGTGCAGATGCCTGCCCACGTGAAGCTGCTCTCCGTTGGCGACGATGAACGCCGCCACGCTGAAGGTGTTGCCGGAGCGCAGAAAGCCGTCGATCACGATCGCGGTGTCGCGGTGAGCCAACGTTCTGCGCTTTCCCGGGCGCATGAGCATGGCGGCATCCCACAAGTAGGGAGTTCGCGCCAACGGTCGCCGGGCGTGATGCCGGAGACGGTCGACCGCACGCCGGAAGGTCACGAGGTCACGCTACCGCCGGTGTGCGGACCAGATCAGGCGATCGTCAAGATTTACCGGAGCACGACGAAGTCGTTCCAGGAGATGCTCTTGAGCGCATCCTGGCCCAGCCGGCCGTTCCACACGCGCCGGACATCGTTCTCCTGCTCCGCCTTCAGACATGACTGAGATCCCGAGTTGTCCCCGATGTAGCACCCGTAGTTCTGGAGGGTCCGCGCGATGACCATCGCTTCCGGAGACAGCCGACGACGACTCAGGTCGACCCACGGCGCGATGGCGATCCGTTCCCCTTCCGCGCCGAACCCGTACTTCTCCCCTTCGCACCCGACCATGGGGCTCCGGTGGCCGTCCCGAGTCCGGGTCTCGACAAGGAACATGTGGAGCACGTGGCCAAGATCCGTGTCGTTGGCGACGCCGTATCGAACCAGGTCCCTACGAATCACCATGGCATCGGAGATGCGGCCACGGCTGGTGAAGTTACGCGCATCGTTCGACCACGGGTTGCGGTGATCCAGGCCGTTGGAACGGTGATAGGTGATCGCGCCGGCTGTGGCCTCGATCAGGTGGTCACCCACCACCTTCGCGTTTGCGCAGAACATCGTGAAACCGGACGCCCGGTCGATCACGCACAGCGGTGAGTCGTCGGTGCCGGTGAGCATTCGCCCGAGCCACTCCGGAGCATGGAAGCCACGACGCTCCAGGCGACGTGCCCGTTCGTTGTGGTCGCCCGTGAGCCTCCAGATCGGATCATGCGCAGTGCCCATGGCGTAGGCCGTCCCCCACATGTTGCCGTCAACGCCGTTGATCCGGGGATACGACCAGTCACGCTGGTCCGGATGGCGGCGCATGAACGACCGGAACGCGCGGGTCCGGGCGCGGTTGATCGCTGACCCCCGGACCGGTGTCCGGAAGTAGGAATCGTTGCGGTAGGCGACGAACGGGCGCCTCCGGGCGGCGTACGCGGGGGTCTGCGCGGCCCACGTGCCGGCCGTGGCGCCCAGAGCGGCGGCGGCCATGCTTGTTCGGAGGAGGTCGCGACGTGTCATTTCGTGCATAGCGGATATGTCCCGAAAGGTGTGGAGAGCGGTCGGAATAGGCTACACGCCCCACATCGACCGCATCCGGTCTGTCACGGATCGGGCGTGTCTGAGACAACCTCTCTCCGCCAAATCGATTGTCCGGGCAGGGGCACGTTCTACGATGTGCCCGGTACGTCGGGCGGTCCGGAAGCGGGGTGTGCAGGTGCACGGCGAGGAACTGGTCACCGTGGTGATCCCCGCGCGCAACGAGGAGCAGTACCTCGACGCCTGCCTGGAATCAGTTCTGACCCAGGACTATCAGGCGCTCCAGGTCGTGGTCGTCGACGGTGACTCCAGCGACCGGACCGCTGAGGTGGTACGCCTCCGGATGGCGGAGGACGCACGGGTCGAGCTTGTGCACAACTCGCTGCGCAACATTCCGTCGTCACTGAATCTGGCCCTCGCGCACGCGGACGGCACGTGGCTGGTTCGGGTGGACGCCCACTCGACGATCAGTCCGGGTTACGTGCGCCTGGCCGTGGACCGCCTCCGGGAAGGCACCTGGTCCGGGGTCGGTGGGCGAAAGGATGCCGTGGGCCGGACGCCTGCGGGACGGGCCATCGCCGTGGCGCTGTCCAGCCGGTTCGGTGTGGGTAACTCGACGTACCACTTCGGGACCACTGCGCAGGAGGTGGACCACCTGCCGTTCGGTGCCTATCCCGTCCAGGTCGTTCGCCAGGTCGGCGGCTGGGACGAGGATCTCGCTGCCAATGAGGACTTCGAGTTCGACTACAGGCTCCGCCAGGCCGGTCACCGCCTCC
>CBFHCJ010000075.1:0-15507 GCA_965654005.1 uncultured Streptomyces sp.
ACCAGGTCGCGGGCCGCGTGAACCAGATCCGCGCCGAGATCGAGAACAGCGACTCCGACTACGACCGCGAGAAGCTGCAGGAGCGCCTGGCGAAGCTCGCCGGCGGCGTGGCCGTCATCAAGGCCGGTGCCGCCACCGAGGTGGAGCTCAAGGAGCGCAAGCACCGCATCGAGGACGCCGTTCGCAACGCGAAGGCGGCCGTCGAGGAGGGCATCGTCGCCGGTGGTGGCGTGGCCCTGCTCCAGGCCTCCCAGGTGTTCGAGAAGCTGGAGCTCGAGGGCGACGAGGCCACCGGTGCCGCCGCCGTCAAGCTGGCGCTCGAGGCCCCGCTGAAGCAGATCGCCGTCAACGCCGGTCTCGAGGGCGGCGTCGTGGTGGAGAAGGTGCGCAACCTGACCCCGGGCCACGGCCTGAACGCCGCGACCGGCGAGTACGTCGACCTGGTCAAGGAAGGCATCATCGACCCGGCGAAGGTGACCCGTTCCGCGCTGCAGAACGCCGCCTCCATCGCCGCGCTGTTCCTCACCACCGAGGCCGTCATCGCCGACAAGCCGGAGAAGGCCGCCGCGCCCGCCGGCGGCGGCATGCCGGGCGGTGACATGGACTTCTGAGCCTGACCTCAGGCTCGGACCCGGTCCGTCATACCGAGGGCGGCACTCCCTGTTCCGGCAGGGGGTGCCGCCCTCGGGCGTGTCCGGATCACAGCCCGGGGAGACCAGCTGGTACTCGCCCCTCCTGTCGAGGAGATCCCGAGCTGACGGGGTTCCCCGCGCCCGAAGGGGCGCGGGGAACTGCGCGAGCGACCACGGACGACCCGCATTCGCCGTACGACAAGAACCCCGAGCTTTCAGGCGCCCCCGCCCCAGCCCCGCAGGGATTCGCTTGCTTAAGTCAATCAATTGACATAAGGTTGCGTGAGTCAAGCACACCCCTGCACTCCGACGGAGGCCCCCGCCATGTCCGACGCACTTGCCCGGCCCGCCGAGGCCGGGGAAGCCGCCCCGCCGAAGCCGAAGCCGAAGCCGAAGCCGAACGCCGTGGTCGCGGTGCTGGCCCTCGCCGGAATCGTCGTCTCGCTGATGCAGACCCTGGTCATCCCGATCGTCCCCGAACTGCCGAAGTACCTCGGCGCCTCGGCGTCGAACACCGCCTGGGCCGTCACCGCCACGCTGCTCGCCGCCGCCGTCGCCACCCCGGTCGTCGGCCGCCTCGGCGACATGCTCGGCAAGCGCCGCATGCTGCTGGCCAGCATCGTGCTGCTGGTGTCCGGCTCGGTGGTCTGCGCGCTCGCCGACTCCCTCGTCCCGATGATCATCGGCCGCACCCTGCAGGGCCTGGCCGCCGCGGTCGTGCCCCTCGGCATCAGCATCATGCGCGACGAACTGCCGGCCGAGCGGCTGGCCGGTTCCACCGCCTTGATGAGCGCCTCCCTCGGCGTCGGTGGCGCCCTGGGTCTGCCCGCCGCCGCGTTCATCGCCGACCACTTCGACTGGCACGTGCTGTTCTGGATCTCGGCCGCCCTCGGTGTCGTCGCGTTCGCGCTCGTCCTGACGATCGTGCCCGAATCGAAGGTGCGCACCGGTGGCCGCTTCGACGCCGTCGGCGCCCTCGGTATGGCGGTCGGCCTGGTCTCCCTGCTGATCGCCGTCTCCAAGGGCGCCGACTGGGGCTGGACGGACGGGGTGACCCTCGGCCTGTTCGCCACGGCGGTCGTCGTCCTCCTGGGCTGGGGCCTCTACGAGCTGCGGACCCCGCAGCCGCTGGTCGACCTGCGCACCACCGCCCGCCGCCAGGTCCTCTTCACCAACCTCGCCTCGATCGCCTTCGGCTTCGCGATGTTCGCGATGTCCCTGGTCCTGCCGCAGCTGCTCCAGTTGCCCACGCAGACCGGGTACGGCCTCGGCAAGTCCATGCTGACCGTCGGCCTGGTCATGGCCCCGCAGGGCCTGGTGATGATGGCCTTCGCCCCGGTGTCCGCGGCCATCACCAAGTCCAAGGGCCCGAAGATCACCTTGATGATCGGCGCAGTCGTCGTCGCCGCCGGCTACGGCCTCAACATCGTGCTGATGTCCGAGGTCTGGCACCTCATCCTGGTCTCCTGCGTCATCGGCGCCGGCGTCGGCTTCGCCTACGGCGCGATGCCCGCCCTGATCATGGGCGCCGTGCCGGCGTCCGAGACGGCCGCCGCGAACAGCCTCAACACCCTGATGCGGTCCATCGGTACGTCGGTCGCCAGCGCGGTCGCGGGTGTGGTCCTCGCCCAGATGACCACCGCCTTCGGCCCGTACTCCCTGCCGTCCGAGAACGGCTTCAAGGTGGTCATGGCCCTGGGCGCCGGGGCCGCCCTCCTCGCCTTCGCCCTCGCCTCGTTCCTGCCGCGGCAGCGGGCGGCTGCCGCGCAGGCGCCCGCGGTCACGGGCCCGGGCGAGCAGGCCGAGTCGGCGGAGGTCTCCAGGGCGAAGGCGTAAGGCACTCCGATCCCCGACCCCAAGGCGGTCACCCCCGCACCCGCCGGGGCGACCGCCCGGCGCTTGCTCCCGCACCACGTCGTTCCGCGCGCGGGCAGGCGGTCACCGGGGTCGAACCCTGAGCCGTCATCATGGTCGACTCAGGGTCAGGTTGGGGGCTTCCCCTATGGATGCGGTGCCCGCGCGGCCGAAGGATGGGGGAATGAAGATCAGGTCCACGTTATCCACCACCCGCCGTCGCGCCGCCACTCTCGCGACGGCCACCGCCGTCGTCGCGTGCGCCGCGCTCACCGTCGGCAGCGCCCCGGCCCTCGCCGACGACGCGGTCCCGTCGTACGACTTCAGCGACTGCCCGCCGATCCCGCCGGGCGCTGATCCCGCCCAGTGGCGGTGTGAAGTCCTGACCGCCGGCGGCTCGTTGACGTTCGGCAAGGTCAGCCTTCCGGAACTGGCACCGATGACCATCACCCATGCCGAGGGCCCGATGCCGGACGGCACACCCGGACAGGTCTGGGGGGCGCTGCGCAGCAGACCCACCACCGTTCCGGGCGGCCTGCCCCGCGCCCCCGGGGGCGATCGGGCACGGGCGCTGGGACTGGCCCTCCAACCCGAGTACGGCGGCTCGTCAGACTTCTACTCGGACGCCGACAACATGGGCATGTTCACCATGCGATTCGGCGTGCAGAGCCCGCTGCTCCCGGCCGGCTGCACGATCGGCGCCGACTCACCGGTGGTATTCCACCTCAAGCGCTCCGGCAGCTCCCAGTGGCTCTCCAGCAACCCGCCGCTCATCAAGTTCGCCGCCTACGACGACGCGTTCGCCGTGCCCGCGGCGACCGGTTGCGGACCCCTCGGCAGGGTTCTCAACGACCGCCTCGGGCTGCCCTCCTCCAGCGGCAACCTCGTCACGTACTCCGCGTACTACACCTTCAAGACCTACGATCAACTGCCCGCGCGTTGACGCTGACGATGCTCCGGGCATCGGCCGGACCGGTGGGGCGTTCGAGGCCGAGGTCAACGAGGGGGGCTTCCGGTCAGGCTGCGTAGTCTTTGAGTTTCTCGGTGTCGAGGGTGAAGCCCACGGGGGCGGGGAGTTCCACAGGGGCTCCCCAGGGGCGGCTCAGGGTCTGCTGGTACTGGCCGTCCTTCGGATCGCTGAACACGGTGACCGTGCTGTGGTCGCGGTCGATCAGGAGATAGACCGGGATGGTGGCTTCTGCAGCGGGGCGAGTGCCGCGCAGTCGGCCTGGGAGAGCGACAGGGCGGGGGCCGTACGGCCGAGGGCGGCGCATCCGGAATACGCTGGGCGACGTGTCCTTCGACCGCGTCGGCCGGTGCTGCCCGGTCGGGGTGACCCTGAGTCGGAGTACCGGGGTTGGGAACTGCTGCTGATTGACAGCACTTGGACGCGTTCTGACGTGAATGAGTGAGTACCCCTGCCACGGCGTGCGCATACGTCTCGCTGGGGAACGGGAGCTCTTGCATCGAATGGAGCGGTCCCGCGATGTGGAAGCGGGCCGTGTTCTCCTACGCCAAGCTTCCGCGGGGCGCGGTCGACCGTGACGCGTACGTGGTGCGCGTGCTGGAGCAGCTGCATCGCGCGCTGAGCCGGCGTGACGTGTTCGCCTCGCCGTCGAACCGGTGGGCGGACCTGCGCGCCACCGGCTGCTGGACGGGCCGCGGTTGGGAGGCGATGCGCGCGGACGTGCTGGCGGGCCTGTCCTTGACCTGGCCCATACGGACCATGCCGGGCCGGCCGTGCAGAACACCGGAAATGTGCGCCCAATCCCTGCAACCTGCCCGGAATGACCACCGCATCGGCCATTCCGGCCGGGTAGGGTTTTCCCACCCGTCAGGGCATCGGATCCACGGATTTGCTCTGCCGGAGTACCAGGGCTGGGTTGGTGACGTCCCGACCTGCCGTGCGGAACTGAGACAGTGTTGTGCGAAGTCCACGCATATTGGGGAGGATTCGATGAATAGAAAACGCCGTTTGTTTACTTCCGCGGTTATCGGCTCGGCGGCACTGCTTTTGACCGGCGCCGCGGTCGGTACCGCCTCCGCCGCCGACGCGCCGAGCTCCTCGTCATCCGGGACGACGACGGGCACCGTGGCCGCCCACTTCGCCGTGAGCGAGCCCGACTGGTCCCCGGGCAAGACGGTCACCACAGACAACGGTGTGGAGCTGACTTTCCAGAGCAACGGCAACATCGTCCTGTACAGCCCGAGTCACCAGGCTCTGTGGGCCACCGGCACGGACACCGGGACCCCCGAGTACACCGGGTGGTTCGCCGACTGGTCGGCCGGTAAGCAGGCGCTGATCATATACGGGCAGGAGGGGACGGATCGTGGCCCCATCTGCAACGTCGGTCCCGAGTATTCCGGCGCCACCGAGGCCGTGCTGCAAGACGATGGAGACCTCGTCTTCCGCAACGCGTCGGGAGCCGTCGTCTGGTCCAGCAACACCGCCGGCATGAAGAAGGGCAACCTGGACTACTGCGGCGTCACGCACACCGGCTGACCCGCTGACGATATGGCTTCCTCGCCATAAGCCTTCAGCCTCGATCGTTCACGTTGCCCGCCGGCTCGCCGGAGGGCAACGTGGTGCGACCTTCGGCGTGCGGACCCCGGGTCGGCTGGTGTTGGTGACGGTGTTCCAGATGGAGCGAGAGCTGCACGGACGCGCCCGAGAAGGAGCGCACCGCCCCGAACCTGACGATGCGTGCGAAGCCGTGCGTCGCGGCGAACCAACGGCGGGAGTGGGTTTTCGAGGCCGATATTTCCACGAACGGCTGGCCATTTTCGCCAGTCGGAAACACCGCACCGCGCGGTGGCGCGGCGTCCGATCAGCGTGGCGGTGATGCCCTCGCAATGTCGACAGGCGGCGCCCGAGGCGTGAGGCCGCAATCTTGCGCTGTCAGTTGGTGTGGATGGTGGCGACTGCGGTATCGAAGACAGGCTGGTAGGTCTGCCACTGGACGGCGGGGGCGGAAAGGTAGATTCCGTAGCCGTTCTGGCGGGCATCGCTCCATCCCAGGTCGATGGCGCGGTACCGGACACTGGCCTGCCAGGTGAACTCCCACACGGCTGCCGGTCGTCCCTGCTGGCAGGTTTTCTCCAGGCGTAGCCGCCGGTAGTCCTTGGAATTCTTGCTGAGCTGCTTTTCCAGGCTCGTCCAGCCGGCGACGGGGTCGGTGCCGGCGAGGTCGGTACGCCCAATGCGCAGGAGCACGCGGTCGGTGGGGTTGATGAAGTCAACCTGCTGTCCGTCGCTGCGTTCTTTGCTCCGCCAAGCGGTGGGCACTGCGATGGTGCCGCCCAGGTAGTGCGCCCAGCGGTAGTGGGCCGGGAGGGTGGTTGAGGGGGCCGCGCTGCAACTGGGCGAGGGGTTTGCCGAGGGCCCGGCGGTGACGCCCTGGGTGACGTCCTGTTGGGCGTAGCCGGTGGCGCCCCAGGCCAGGATGGCCAGGGTTGCCACGGCTGCCCCGACCGCCGTCACGGTCGTCTGCGGCCGTCTGCGCGGACGTCTCGCGCGGCGGGCCGGGCCCGCGTCCGGATCGGAGGCCCGTTCCGCGAGGGCGCGTGGGGCCGGCTCCGTCAGGGCCGTCAGCGGATCGACAGGTCCCGGCTTCGACGGGGTGTCCTCGGCGACCGACCTGAGTTGCTGCTCGGCTTGCTCGGCAGTCTGTCGGGCCTGCGGGTCCTTGGCCAAGAGGCCTTCCAGGACCGGGGCGAGGGCGCCGGCGCGCCGGATGGGGTGCGGCTCCTCGGCCGCCGTCGCGTACGCCTCCTCGAGCGGGGTGGGCCGTTCGAAGGGGCTGTGGCCCTCCACCGCGCAGTACAGAGTGGCGCCCAGAGCCCACAGGTCGGCAGCGGGCCCGGGCGCGCCGCCTGCGCGCAGACGCTCAGAGGCGATGTAGCCGGCTGAGCCAGCCAGCTCTCCGCTCCGGGTCAGGGATGACGCGCCGGCCCACCTGGCGATGCCGAAGTCGGTCAGCACCACCCGGCCGTCGGCGGCAAGCAGCACGTTGCCTGGCTTCACGTCCCGGTGTACGACCCCGACATCGTGCGCGGCGCGCAACGCGGCGAGAAGTTCACGGCCGATGCTCGCCACCTCCGGCGCGGTGAGCGGACCGTCTTCCGCGATCCGTTGCGCCAACGACCGGCCCCGCACCAGCTCCATGACGATGCACGGCAGCCCCTGGCTGTCCTCGACAACGTCGTGGACCACCACCACATTGCGGTGGTTGATCATCGCTGCGCTGCGCGCCTCACGTCGAACGCGCTCGTAGCGCTGACGCAGCTCCTGTGCGTCGGCCTCCGGACGGGCGGTGAGCACCTTGACGGCGACCTCACGGCCCAGCAGCGTGTCCTCGGCCCGCCAGACAGCACCCATTCCGCCCCGGCCGACCTGCTCGATCAGCCGATAGCGTTCGGCAACGAGCATCTCCACGACGAGCTCTCCGATCTCACTCCCACCGCAGCGTGCGGCGGATCTGCCCACACCGGGGCAGGATAAGTGCCCTGTCGACCGCAATCACGCGGGGGATGTGCACAGCCGTTGGAGGAGTAGAGGACGTCTGCCGGTAGGGGCGCACGCTGCGGTCGCGGAGGACAGGAACAGCGCAGGCATCACCTCCTGCGGAAACCCGCACATCACGTTCGGAAGAAGGCTGCTTCTGAGCTTGGAATTCATCCTCGTCGGGCTTGGTGTTCCTTGATCGATTCGGCGCGTTCGACCGTCTTTCCGACGTCGTGACGTGTGGCCCGCTGCTTGTTCCTCGAGCCGGGAGGCCGTCCCGGGCCTGGCTTGGACGGTTTCGGTGCCGCCGCTGGGCGAGCGGTAGTCAAATGGATGTTGCGAAACCCCCGCCGCACCCGGGCAGGGGTGAGGCGGCGGGGCTCGGCGGGCCGCTCCCAGGGGCGGCGGAGGTCCTCGGCCGGCGGCCGGGCAAGGCGGAGTTGGGTGTGGGCGGCGATGATTGGCCTCGGCAGACTCGTTGTCGCGCCGGAACGACCGGTCTTGCGACTCGTCCGCTTGGAGGAGCAGCCCCCCGACTGATGTAGGGAAAACCCGCCACCGGTTCGGGGGCCTGCGGGATCGTCAACGGGCCGTTGCTCCGGGCAGGGTTGTGGCCATGCCGACGAACCAGCCAGGGACGGAGCACGGGATGATGACCACTTCGGCATCACACGGTGGCTTGGAGCTGTTCGACGACCGCTTCAGCGACTTGATCGACGACCGCGTGGCGGAGGCCGTGGAGGAACTCCTCGGCGAGAGCCTGGACGCGGCCGTGGCCGGGCGGCTCGGGCGGTCACGTAAGCGGGCCTGGCTACTGATGGCCGTGCTGGCCGCCGTGGTGTCGGGCCTGTCCGTCCCGCTGCTGGCCAGCCCCTACGCCCTGGCCGCGCTATGGGCCGCGGCGGCGGTCATCTGCGTCTGCCAGGCCTGCGTCTGTCGGCCGTACGGCTCCTCTCAGCGAAGGCGATGACCGCCGACGCGGACAACCGCCAGATGCTGCTCCTGGGCGGCGGCGGCAAGCAGACCGGCGGGGCGGAATACCGTTCGTGCAGCGGCGAGTTGTGACGATCATGACCTTACGATTCACGCTTCCGGACGGCATCGACCTCACCTACGACTCGACCGGCGAAGGCCCGCTCGCCGTGTACGCCCACGGCATGCTGCTGGGCCGGCAGGGGGAGGCGGACCTGGGGCTGTTCGGCTGGGACGCGGTCGAAGCCCTGCCCGGCCGCCGCTTGGTGCGCTACGACGCCCGGGGCCACGGTGAGTCGGGAGGCCGCCCGCAGGCCGACGACTACACGTTCACCCGGTTCGCCGACGATCTGCTGGCGCTGCTGGACCACCTGGACGGCGGGCGTCCCGCCGTCGGCATGGGCGCCTCGCTGGGCTGCGCCACCGTGCTGACCGCGGCGGTGCGCGAGCCCGAGCGGTTCGACCGTCTGATGCTCGCCATCCCGCCGACCGCCTGGCAGACCCGGGCCGCCCAGGCGGAGCGCTACCGTGAGTTCGCCGACATCGTGGACAAGGGGGGAGCCGAGGCGTTCGGGGCCGCCCTGGCAGGGCCGCCCGTTCCGGAGTTCCTCGCCGATCTGCCCGGCTACCCGCCGCGTTCGCTGGGCGCGCACTCGCAGACGCTGCCGGCGCTGCTGCGCGGTGCCGCCGCCTCCGACCTGCCCGCTCGGGAGGAGATCGCCCGGCTCTCCCAGCCCACGCTGATCCTCGCCTGGAGCGGCGACCCCGGCCACCCGGTCTCCACCGCCGAGCAGCTCGCCGAGTTGCTGCCCGGCGCGCAACTGCACATCTCCCACGACGCCGCGGGCATCGAGTCCTGGGGCGAGCGGATCGCCGAGTTCCTGAAGGGCTGAGTCCGGAACCGACGGACCAGGGCTGAGTCCGGCCGACGGACCTTCGCGGCGGGAGCAGCCGGGGCCATGCCTCGGGTCGGCCTCGGCCTGGGCATGGCCCGTGCAGTGCCCCGCGCAGTCCCCCGCGCGGTCCGCGGACGAGGTGTCAGCCGCGCTTGACGTCTAGCCGCGCCTGAGGTCTTCGACGAACGCGGACCACGCCTCGGCCCGGAACACGAGCTTCGGGCCGAGGGGGTTCTTGGAGTCGCGGACGGGGACGAGGGCGGGGTGGCCGTCGGCCACTTCCAGGCAGTTGCCGCCGTCGCCGCCGCTGTGCGTCGACTTGCGCCAGCGGGCCACTTCCAGGCAGTCGCCGCCGCTGCCGCCGCTGTAGCTGGACTTGTACCAGCGGGCCACTTCCAGGCAGTTGCCGCCGTCGCCGCCGCTGTAGCTGGACTTGTACCAGGTGGCGGTGGTCAGGTCGTACTCACGGGTGCTGTTCTTCTCCATGTGAGTAATCCTCCGTCACCGACTCGATGAGGGCCAGAGAATCCCGAGGGGAAAGTGCCGCGGCCTGGAGGAGGTTGAACATCAGGGTGTGGCGCGCGACCGTGGCTGGGTCGTCCTGTAGCTTCCCCATGTCCGGGGCCTCCACGAAGGAGAGCGGGGGCGCGTCCTCGAACTCCATGAGTTTCAGGGAGCTGTGCATGGACGCGTGTGCCCCGGCGGCGAACGGCAGCACCTGCACGATGATCCGGTGCCCGCGCGCCAGGTCCGCCACATGGCGCAGGGCCTTTGCCATCACCGCGCCGCCGCCGACCGCCCGGCGCAGGACGGCCTCGTCCAGAATCGCCCACAACAACGGGGTTGTTGGATCGTCGAGGAGGTGGGCGCGTTCGAGGCGGGCCGCCACCAGGTCGTCGATCTCGGCGTCCGGTGCGGTCGGCTTGTAGGCGCGGAACACCGCCTCCGCGTACGCCTTCGTCTGCAGCAGCCCCGGGATCAGGAGCTGGGCGTACTCCCTGATACCGGTGGCGATCGCCTCCGCCTCCGCCGCCTCCGCGAAGTGGTCGGGGTACTTCGACTTGGCCAGCGCCCGGCAGTTGCGCTCGAAGAAGCCGTTCGTGCCGAGGATCTCGTCTATCTGGACGGCGTATTCGAGGTGCAGACGCCGCGTCCCCGCCTCCAACTGGCCGATGAACGAGCCGCTGACGAACAGCGGCTCGCCCAACTCGGCCTGGCTGAGGCCCGCTCTCTCGCGGGCGTGACGCAGCTCCGCGCCGATCATGGCGCGCGGCGATGACGACGGATCGAGGTCCTTCGGTCCGGGCATGGGCAACTCCCTGTCACACAGGAGGGGTTGTTGGGGCGCCGTCTCTGGCCAGATTAGAGGTGTGACGGCCACTCTGTGTGGAGAACGCGAACACTCACCGTGGAGGGATCAGCGTGACGGAGATGACAACGGGTGACCGGCCCGCCCGGACGGCCGAGGAAGCCGTGGAGCGGCTGCGCGCGGCGCTGCAGGACGTGGGGATCGTCCTGCCGTCGCTGCGGGTCGACCCGGTGACGGGAGCCACGGGAGACCCGTACGCCCTGGTCGACCTCGGCCGCTGCAACCTGGGCGTGGCGTCGCGGCTGGCCGCAGCGCTGCGCGGGCAGGGAGGTGCGTCTTGAGCGACGAGGCGACGCCGGATCTCGGTGCGTACGCCGTGGACGTACGCGACGGGCGGATCGGCGAGGTGATGGGGCGCGAGGGCGGTTACGTACAACTGCGGCCCGTGGGCGGCGGACGCGAGTGGGACTGTCCGCCGGAGTCCGCCGCACCCGCGCCACCGGGCGAGGTGCTGCGGGCGCGCGTACGAAGCCTGAACCGTGACGCCCGGCTGCCGGGCTGAGTGGTCGCGTGATCGGCGGATTCGTTCCACGCGCGTCCTTGGGAGACCTGGTGACAGACCCCGGACCTGGGACGAATCTGCCTATCCCTGCCTCGGGTCCCGTTCGCGGAGGCCGAAAGTGTATGTGGCCACGTACCCGACGAGGTAGCCCGTCAGGAGGCCGCCCGCGTAGATCGCCGCCGTGAGCCCCAAGCCCCTGTTGCCCGCCAGCAGCGGGAACAGCGCCCATCCCGACGGCCCGATCGCCGTAGCCCCCACTCGGTCGCCGAGCATCGCGAAGCAGCCGATGAAAGCCCCGCCCGCCGCCCCGCCCGCGCAGGCCGTGAGGAAGGGGCGGCCGAGGGGGAGCGAGACGCCGTAGATCAGCGGTTCGCCGACGCCCAGCAGGCCCGCCGGGAGTGCCGATCTGATCGTCGTACGGATGGAAGTGTCGTGGCGCAGGCGGACGTACACCGCCAGCGCCGCGCCCACCTGGCCGGCGCCCGCCATCGCCAGGATGGGGAGCAGGACCGTGGAGCCCTGTTGCTCGATGAGGGTGGTGTGCAGGGGGATCAGGGCCTGGTGGAGGCCCAGCATCACCAGGGGGAGGAACAGGCCGCCGAGGACGAGCCCCGCGAACGCGCCCGTCGTGGACAGCAGCCAGGTGGCCGCCGTGCCGATGGCGGTGGCCGCTGCTCCGGCCGCGTACATCAGGACGTACAGCGTCACCAGACCGGGGACGAGGACCGTGAGCGTCGGGGTCACCAGGACGTCCAGCGTCTGCGGGACCCACCTACGGCACCACTTCTCCACGTACGTCGCGAGCAGCGCCGCCGCCAGCGCGCCCAGGACCCCGCCCTGGCCGGGAGCGAGCGCGGTGCCGAACACCGTGACCTTCGCGACCCCCGGATACACCACGACCGCTGCCACCGCGCCGCCCAGCACCGGGGTGCCGCCGAACTCCTTCGCCGTGTTGTGGCCCACGAACACCGCGATCAGGGCCATGAAGCCGGAGGAGAGGGCGGCGAGGGCCGGGGTGAGGGACGGCAGCAGGCGCAGGTTCAGAAGCAGGCCGTTCGCGCCCGCGAGGATGCCGCAGCCGATGAGGGCCGGGATCAGCGGGACGAAGACGTTCGCCACGCGGCGCAGGAGCAGTTTGCCGGGGGTGGCGTTGCGCTGCTCCCGGGCCTGCTTCAATTCGGCGCCGTGAGCGGCCAGTTCGTCGGCCCGTGTACGTACGAGGGCCTCGAACTCGGAGGTGACCTGCGAGGCCGCCCCAGGCCCGAGCACGATCTGGTACGTGTCGTCGGCCACGACCCCGAGCACCGCGGGCAGCTCCCGCAGGGCGTTCTCGTCCACCAGGGAGCGGTCGGCCAGGCCGAGGCGGAGGCGGGTCATGCAGTGGGCGACGGAGGTGATGTTCGCGGGGCCGCCGACGAGGGGCAGGAGCGCGGCGGCCGTGGCGGCGTATGAGGTACTGGGCATCGGCATCGGCATCTGTTGAGCGTGCTGCCTCGCGGACCGCCGCGGCGGGCGCCGCGCGCAAGCCGCCCGCGCTCACTCCTCCGTAAGGCGGCTCGCCGATGTCGGCCGCCCGCGCTCACTCCTCCGTATCCGTGAGGCGGCCCGCCGGTGTCAGCCGCCCGCCTTCTCCAGTGCCGTACGCAGATGCCCTCCGCTCTCCGCGAGGAGCCGTGCCGCCGACGGGCCGTCCACGCCGCTCAGGATCGTCAGGATCGCGTTCTTGACCTCGCCGTCCGTGGCCGTCAGGGCGCGTTCGACCTCCTCGTCGCTCGCGCCCGTCGCCAGCGCCACGATGCGGCGGGAGCGGGCGCGCAGCTTGTCGTTGGAGGCGCGGACGTCGACCATCAGGTTTCCGTACGTCTTGCCCAGGCGGATCATCGTGATCGTCGAGAGCATGTTGAGGACCAGCTTCTGCGCCGTGCCCGCCTTCAGCCGCGTCGAGCCGGTCAGCAGTTCGGGGCCGACCACGATCTCGATGCCGTGGTCGGCGGCGGCTCCGAGGGGGCTGTGCGCGTTGCAGGAGAGGCCGATCGTGAGCGCGCCGCGTGCCCGGGCGTGCGCCATCGCGCCGACCGCGTACGGCGTGCGACCCGAGGCCGAGACGCCGACCACCGTGTCATGCGCCGTCAGCTCCAGCGCGTCGAGGTCCCTCGCCGCCAGCTCCCCGGAGTCCTCGGCACCCTCGACCGACGTCACCATCGCGTCCGGGCCGCCCGCGATCAGGCCCACCACCTGCGAGGGGTCCGTGTCGAAGGTCGGCGGGCACTCGGACGCGTCCAGGACGCCGAGCCGCCCGGCGGTGCCCGCGCCCACGTAGACGAGCCGGCCGCCCCGGGCCATCCGCTCCGCGACGGCGTCGATCGCGGCGGCGATCTGCGGGAGCCGCGCGGCGACCGCCGCGGCCACGGTCGCGTCCTCGCCGTTCATGATCTTCGCGATCTCCAGCGTCGGCAACCGGTCGATCCCGGCCAGCTCGGGCCGGAACGCCTCGGTGGTCAGCGTCTCCAACTCGGCGCGGAGATCACGGGGGTGGGGCGTGGAGGTCATCGGGGTGGCTCGTTTCCGGGACTTTCGAAGGCGGGGGTTGGCAACTGCTCAGCGCGGAGTGTGCATGAGGGCGGTTCAGCTCGATCGTGTGATGGTCGGCTCACGGGCCAGTGCGGGGCCCCTGCTCCACCAGAGAGATGGTTCAGGGCCTCCCGTCGCCTCTGGCCGCATCCACATGGCCAGGTCGTCAGGGACTCCGCCCGCCCCGATCCCCCAGCCCCGCTGGGGGTGCCCCCAGGCACCGCACCCGGCGTCCCGGATCGCACGGCCACGCTATCCCGGCCCGCCCAGCACACCGCCCGTTCGGGGCGTGCCAGTGCGCGGACCCACTCCCGCTCCGGCGACGGCCGGGCCCGGTGGGCGCGTGAAAGTCTCCTTCACGTCCATGGTCATCATGATGAAAGATGTTTTCCGATTCGGCCGGACGGGCAAGAGTGCGCACAATAGGTGGTATGGACCCCATCAGCCCCCTGGAACAGGCGCTGCACGCTGCCCGCGCTCTGGTGCTCGCCGATCTGATCGCGGGCGAGGTCGCCAAGGCCGATGTCGTCTCCCTCGTCGAGGACTCCGTCGCCCAGCGGCGCTGGTGGGTCGAACAGTGGCCGGACGGCATGGCCTACGTGGCGGGACTGGTCGCGCAGGACGTCCAGGACGCGCTGCTCGAACGGTACGGACGCTGGCCGCTCTGCCCGGTCTGCGGCTCCGGCGACCCGCACGCGCTGGACGTCGAGCCCGAACTCGGCCCCGACCCGCACTGGGTGTGCTCCAAGGCGGGTGTGAAGGTGGCGGCGGTGGGCTCGCTGGGGGCGGCGACGGGCGGGATGTCCTCCTCGTGACGGTCTATATCGACCCTCCGACCTGGCCGGGTCACGGTCGCATGTGGTCGCACCTGGTCAGCGATGTCTCGTACGACGAACTGCACGCGTTCGCCGAGAAGCTGGACGTCCCGCGCCGGGCCTTCGAACGGGATCACTACGATCTCCCCTCGCACCGCTACGCGGACGCGGTGGCCGCCGGTGCGGTGGAGGTCTCCAGCCGCGAGGTGGTACGGCTGCTGCACGCGTCCGGTCTGCGTAGACGCAAGGGCCGGGAGCACCCGGTGCGCCGGTCGGCCCCGTAGCACGCGGCGAGCGCGCGGAGCGCCTCGGTCGCGTACCGGATTAAGCGGACTGGATTATTCGGCGGCCCCGAGCAGATCCAGTTCCGACCGCATGTTCCAGCGTGCCGTGGCCGCCCACTCCCGCTGCCCGTACGGAGTGTGGAACAGCCTTGGGAGGTCGAGGAGTTGGCGCAGTACGGCCGCGCGGCCCGTGCGGAACGCCTCGTCCGGGACGAAGCCGTACTCCTGGCGGACCGACGCCGTGTACGCCGCGTACGTCTGCGGGGGCGCCGCCAGGATCGCCAGGTCCGCGTCGCACAGCACCGCGCCGTTCGCGTCGCCCGGCTCGGGCGCGTGGGTGACGGTGAGCCGGACCAGGCGCGCCACCTCGGCCGTCGTGGCCTCGGGCACCCCGGCCTCGGGAAGGGCGCGTTCGGCCAGACGGGCGGAGCGCTCCTCGTTCTCCGAACGCTCCGGCAGGTGGACGGCGTCGTGGAACCAGGCCGCCAGACGCACCGCGTCGGGGTCGTCCGCGTACTCCTCCAGCGTGTCGATGTGGTCGAGGACCGCCTGCAGGTGCTGGACCGTGTGGTAGCGACGTTGCGGCTCCGACCAGCGGCGCAGCAGGTCGTCGGCGTACGGCTGGGGATCGGTGTGGCACGCGCCCTCCCGGGCCGCGAGCAGGGTGCGCAGCCAGCGGGACCGCAACGCGTCGAGGTCGGTCATGGAGGCATTCTCCCGTGTTCGGCGTGCGGCCCCTAGCGTGGCACCCATGACGACTGCAGACCTGCACGACGACGTACGGGACCCCGAACTGCCCGGCCGGCTTCTGACCACCGAACGCGACGCGCTGATCCCGCTGCTGCGGGCCCGCCCGGACACGGACTTCGCTCTGCGGACCGCGTGTCCGGGGTGGACCGTGCGGCATGTGCTCGCGCACTGCTCGGCGGCGCTGACGCGGGTGGTGGAGAGCCGTTTCGAGAAGGGCGTGTTCAGCCCCGAGTCGAACGACCGCGACATCGCCGAGCGCGCCGGCTGGACCAACGCCCAGGTCGTCGACGAGCTGGAGCGCGGCATGACCGAGGCGGGGGCCGCGATCGCGAAGGCGGGCGGGGTGCTCGACAGGGTT
>CBFHCJ010000076.1:0-15343 GCA_965654005.1 uncultured Streptomyces sp.
GGGCGCCCCTTCGTCGTCGGCTCACTTGTTCAGGTACGTCCAGAACTCGTCGAACGACAGGACCTTGTCGCCGTTGAGGTCCCGGGTCCTGATGATGGCCTCCGCCACCGTCTCGGTGACGTTCCAGTCGCCCTCCTGGGCCAGGGCGGACTTGAACTCGGCGGCGGTGATGAACCCGTCACCGTCCGCATCGATCCGCTCGAAATCCTTGCGTGCTTCCTCGATGTCCGCCACCGATCCGCCCCTTCTTGGTGCTTTCGCCGTCGTACGGCCGTCCTGCTGACGGAGGTCAGATTAACGGGCCATGCGAGCCCTCAGCGCGGCGACCGCCCAGGCGAACTCCTCATCGAGCGAGGGCCGGGGGTTCGAGGCCGTTCACTATGGCCGTCAACTCCCGGTAGCGGCCGACCTGGACGTTCGACCTCGCCGTCAGCCGCGCGTCGCCGCCACCTCCGCGACGGTCGTCTCGCCGCCCAGCACCCTGCGCACGTCGTCCAGGCCGAGGTCCACTTCGCGCAGGGTGCGGATCAGCTCCAGGCGGGCCACGCAGGCCACGTCGTACAACCGGTAGCCACCCGAGGAGCGGGCCCCCGGGGGGCAGGGCCCCCTCGTCCGACCAGTAGCGGATGGTCCGCACGGTCAGTCCGGTGGCACGGGCGAGTTCGCCGATCGTGAATAGGCCGGTGCCGTTGTCGATCATGTCTGCGAGTCTGGGCCTTCCAGTGGGTGGAGACTCAAGTGTGGGCCCAGGTCTCGGCGGGGAACGAGCGCAGCCCTCACCCGTATGACGGCGTGTCCCCAGCCGCCTTTACCTCACCGGAAGATGCCCGTGTGCCCCAGCGAGTAGCGTCCCGGCTGCGGGTAGACGGCGAGGCCGTGCGGGCCGCTGCCCACCTTGATGCGGGCGAGTTCCTCCCCGGTGCGGGTGTCGATCGCGTAGACCTCGGCGTCGTAGCGGCCGGACAGCCACAGGACCTTGCCGTCCGTCGAGACGCCGCCCATGTCCGGGCTTCCGCCCTTCGGCAGGTACCACTTCTTGGTGAGCCGGTTCTGTTTGAAGTCGAAGACGGAGATGGTGCCCTCGCCCCGGTTGGAGATGTACAGCTCGCGGGAGTCGCGGCTGACATAGAGGCCGTGCGCGCCCTTGCCGGTGGGCAGGAAGGACGGCTTGCCGAAGGTGTCGCCGTTCAGGATCCACACACCGTCGGCCATCATGTCGGCGATGTAGTACCTCTTGCCGTCCGGGGAGACCTTCACGTCCTGCGGCATGGCACCGTGGTACGGCAGTTCCTGCTGGCCGATCACCTTCATCTTCTCGGTGTCGACCTTGAGCAGTTCGCCGCTGAACTCGCAGGAGACGATGAAGTAGCGGCCGTCCGGTGAGAAGTCGGCGTGGTTGACGCCGTAGCAGCTCACCGGCACGGCCTTGGCCACCTTCATGGTGTGCGCGTCGCGGAAGACCAGCTCGCGGTCCTTGGAGGCCATCACCACCGCGTACTTGCCGTTCGGCGTGAAGTACAGGTTGTAGGGGTCGTGCACGGGGACCGGTTCGCCCGCCTCGCCGGTCCTCGGGTCGATCGGGGTGAGGCTGTTGCCCAGGTCGTTGTTGACCCACAGCGTCTTCAGGTCCCAGGACGGCACGACGTGCTGGGGCTGCCGGCCGACCGGGATCGTCTCGATGACCTCGTACGTCTTCGGGTCGATGACGGACACGGTGTTGGAGTTGGTGTTGGGGACGTAGACGCGGGGCGGGAAGTCCTTCACCACCGGGGAGAGCCGCCCCGGGCGGTCGGCCGCGTAGACGTCGTGCGGGTCGAGCACGGGCGGCATGCCCGGCAGGCCCTGGACGACGGTCCTCTGCTGCCGGGCCCGGTCGACGGGCGGCTTGGAGCCGAGCCCCTCGTTCTTGTGGGGGGATCCGCCGCTGCATCCGGCGAGCGCGACGAGCGCCGCGCAGGCGAGCAGTACGCGCGTGAGGGTCGTGGGGTGCATCAGCTCAGCAGCTCCGTGGTGGTCACCGCGGTCAGGCCGCGGCGGTCGAGTTCGTGCAGAAGGGCGGGAAGGGCGGCCACCGTGTCCGCGTACCCGAAGTGCAGGCTCACCACCGACCCGTTGCGGACCTCGTCCATGACCTTGCGGGTGATGGCGGGGGCGCCCGGCGAGGTGTAGTCCAGCGAGTCGACGTCGTACGACAGGACGTGCGGGTAGCCGGTGAGGCGGGCCAGCCGTTCCACGAGAGGGGTGGCCCGCGGGGCGCGGGAGGGGCGGAACCAGGTTCCGATGGACCCGGTCAGCCGTCGCAGCCGGTCGGCGCACCCATCGATCTCGGCGTAGGCGTCCGTCTCGGACATGGAGTTGATGCCGAGGTGGCGCAGGGTGTGGTTGCCGAGGTCGTGACCGCCGTCGAGGATGCGGCGGGCGACGTCGGGGTGCTGGTCGAGCCAGGTGCCGACCGCGAGCACGGTGATCCTCGCGCCCGCCTTCTCGGCCGTGTGGAGGATCGACGTGGCGAAGGACGGATCGCCCTGGCCGTGGAAGGTGAGGGCGACCCGGGGGCGGTTGCGCGGACCGTGGGCGATCTGACCGGGCTGCTGCGCGAAGGCGCGGGGCACGGGCGCGGGGCCCGAGGTGCGCGCGCCGGCCGAGGAGCGCGGTGTGCCGCCGGTGCGGGAGGGGAACGCCGGGTGGACGACGGTGCCGCCGGGGGCACAGGCGGCGGCGAACGCACCGGCGACGGCGAGCCCCGCGCCCGCGCGCAGCGCCGAGCGGCGGTCGGGCACCGTATGCGCGGTGTGCGTCTCAGGGTCCGGTGAGGAGGGAGGAACGGGCGTGGTCACTCTCACCATTTAAAGGTGAGGCAGTGCCAAAATCGACGATTGGGCAGTTCAGTGGAGGGTCGGGTCGGATGGGCGTACACTCGCCCGAATCACCCGAAAGTCGCACATGGGTACGGTTCCGACGGCCGAACCCTCGTGCACCACGTCGGTCAGCGGTCGGCGACCCGCATCTCGAACCAGGTCGTCTTGCCGCGCGGCAGCAGGTCGACACCCCAGCGGTCGGCGAGCTTGTCGACGAGGAAGAGCCCTCGGCCGCTGATGTCCAGTTCCTGAACCGGCATCAGGCAGGGTAGCCCACGGGAGGGGTCGCGGACCTCGACGCGGATCCAGCCCCGGCGCCGTCCCATCCGTAGACCGAAGACACGTGCGCCGGTGTGCCGCACGGCGTTGCCTACGAGTTCGGAAACGAGCAGGACCGCGTCCTCGGTCATCCTCGGGGTGAGCCCCCAGTGGCGCAGGATGACGACCTGGACGAGCCTGCGCGCGGTGGCGGCGGATTCGGGGCGGGACGGCAGGGTGACCTCCGCCTCGGGGGGGTTGCCGAACAACTCCAGCGCCTTGAGCGCCCGTTCGTCCTCGATCGCAGGCGACCAGCGTGCCGCGGTCGCACTCGCGTGCTGCCGCGACTGTTCGAAACCCTCCAGCCCCGCCATGCCCCCATCATGGCCGCCCAGATCCCTGTTCGGAGGCGTTACGGAGGAATACATCCTCCGGAATCACACATTCCACATCAGTCGATCGGCATATGCCGCAAGCAACTCGGGGCCCGCCCCAGCCCAACTGGCCTGCTTGAACAGGCCAGTTGGCGGCAATCACCGGACGTCCTCGGCGCTCAGACCTTAAGGTTGTCTCAAGGTTTCCATAAACCGCCCTGTCGAGGGACCTCGGACAGGACGTCGTGTCAACCGCAACTGGATCAGCCGAGGTTCATCAGCCGACGTTCATCAACCGAAGTTCATCAGCCGAGGTTCCTGACCAACTCCCAGGTCCGAGCCGGCTCAGACGAACTTCGCCTTGCCCGGCCCCTCCTCCACGAAGCTGCGCATGCCGCGTTCGCGGTCCTCGGTCGCGAACAGGCCGGCGAACCAGTTCCGTTCCACGGTGAGTCCCGTCTCGATGTCCGTCTCCAGACCCGTGTCGACGGCCTCCTTCGCGGCGCGCAGCGCGATCGCCGGACCCTGGGCGAGCCTCGCGGCCCAGGCGTGGGCCTCGGCGTACACGTCCTCGGCCGGTACGACCCGGTCGACCAGGCCCAGCGCGAGCGCCTCGTCCGCCTTCACCATCCGGCCCGTGAAGATCAGGTCCTTGGCCTTGGACGGACCGACCAGGCGCGCCAGCCGCTGGGTGCCGCCCGCGCCCGGGATCAGGCCGAGCAGGATCTCCGGCTGCCCGAGCTTGGCGTTCCCGGCGGCGATGCGGTAGTCCGCGCACAGCGCCAACTCGCAGCCTCCGCCCAGTGCATAGCCGGTGATGGCCGCGACGACCGGCTTGGGGATACGGGCGATGGCGGTGAAGGACTCCTGCAGGGCGCGCGAGCGCAGGACCATCGCGGTGTGGTCCATGCCCTGCATCTCCTTGATGTCCGCGCCCGCCGCGAACACCTTCTCCCCGCCATGGATCACCACGGCGCGCACGTCCTCGCGGTGCGTGACCTCCTCGGCCAGCTCTTTCAGCCGGTCCTGGGTGGCGACGTCCAGCGCGTTCATCGGCGGGCGGTCCAGGCGGAGGACGCCCACGCCCTCGGCGACTTCGAGATGCACAGTCATGCGTGAAGGTTAAGGGGCACAACGCGAACGGGCCCGGTGTGCTCGCTCACAGTGGCGCACCGGGCTCGTGTCACACGACCGGACCCACACGACCGTCCGACCCACACGACCGGGCCCACACGACCGGACACACACGACCGGGCCCACACGACCGGGCCCACACGACCGTCCGACTCACGCGACCGTCCGGCCCACACGACCGGACTTACTTGATCCACTCGTCCCAGGAGATGTTCCAGCCGTTCAGCCCGTTGTCGGGCGCGACCGTCCTGTCGTCGGAGCGCTTCACGATGACGACGTCACCGATCATCGAGTGGTTGTAGAACCAGGCGGCCGGCGCCGAGCTGTCGTAGCCGCCGCGCACGTCGCGCAGGCCGACGCAGCCGTGGCTGGCGTTGTAGTTGCCGAAGGCGTCGCCGCCCCAGTAGTTGCCGTGGATGAAGGTGCCGGAGTCGGTCAGGCGCTCGGCGTGCGGCACGTCCTTGATGTCGTACTCGCCCCCGTAGCCGACGGTCTCGCCGTTCATCCGGGTCACGGCGAGGCGCTCGCTGATGACCATCTGGCCGTTCCAGGTGTCGTAGCCCGGCTTGCCGGTGGTGACCGGGATGGTCTTGACGACCTTGCCGTCGCGCTTGACGACCATCTCGTGGGTCTTGGCGTCGACGGTGGAGACCTGACTGCGGCCGATGGTGAAGCTCACCGTCTTGGCCTGCTTGCCGTAGACACCGGGGCGGCCCTCGACGCCGTCGAGGTTCAGGTTCACGGTGACCTTGGTGCCGGCCTTCCAGTACTCCTTGGGCCGGAAGTCGAGACGGTCGTTGCCGAACCAGTGGCCGCGGACCTCGACGGCCGGCTCGGTCTTGACGGTGATGGCCTTCATGACGTCGTCGGGGTGGGTGATGCCCCGGGTGAAGCGGATCGAGAACGGCATGCCGACGCCGACCGTGGAACCGTCCTCCGGCGTGAAGTCGCCGATGAACGTGTTCTGCGGGGTGAGCGTCGTGAACGAGGACTCCTCGGCGGAGGTGAGACCCGACGAGTCCTTGGCGACCGCGTGGACCTTGTACGTGGTGGCCGCGGCGAGGTGCGTCGAGGGCGTCCAGGTGGCGCCCCCGCCGGATATCGCCCCGGCGACCTCGTGGCCCTTGGCATCCTCGACCCTGACCTCGGTCAGTCTGCCCTTGGCCGCGGTCACCTCGAGGGCCCCGCTGGTGTCCACGGACTTGGCACCGTTCTTCGGCGCTATGGTGACGACGGCCTGCGACTGCTTGCTCCCGGCGGAACCGGAGTCCGTGCCGCCCTTCGCGTCACCGGACCCCGAGTTGGAGCCCCCTCCCCCACCGCACGCGGTGGCGGCGAGCAGCAGCGCGCCGACGATCACCGTCTGCAGCCCCTTGCGTCCTCGCGCGCCAACCGACGCCCCCGATATCGGTCGCCCGTTCACGTTGGTTTCTCCCCTCGCACGGCCTGATGAGGCCCGCACTCCAGCGCGACCAGCGCGCGCATTGCGCAAATCAATCACACCCCCCGGCCCGAATGACTCCCCGCGATTGTCACTGTTCAGTCTCAACACGGACCGCGCGAGGACGCATCGGGGCCGCTGGTCGCGCACCCCCCGCGTGCCCCCGGCACACCCCCTGTGCCGCTGGTACCCCGACAGGGGTACTAATTGACCGCGCCGCCCGCCTTCCACTCGTTCCAGCCCAGGTTCCACCCTCCGAGCCCGTTGTCAGGAGCGACCTTTCTGTCATTGCTGTGGACGACTTCGATGACGTCGCCGACGAGGCTGCGGTCGAAGAACCAGCCGGCCGGGGTGTCCGAGCCGCCGCCCTTGACGTCCCTGAGGCCCACGCAGCCATGGCTGACATTGACGTGCCCCGGAGCGTCCGGAGCCCAGTAGTTGCCGTGCACGAAGGTGCCGGAGTCGGACAGGCGCATGGCGTGCGGCACGTCGGGGATGTCGTACTCCCCGCCGAAGCCGACCGTGCGGCTGTTCATACGGGTGACCTCGAGCTTCTCCATCACGACCATCTTCCCGTTGTACGTGGTGGTCCGGGGGGCGCCCGCGGTGATCGGCACGGTGGCGATCAGCTCGCCTTCACGGCGGACCCGCATGGTGTGCGCGGCCGCGTCGACGAGGGAGACCTGGCTGCGTCCGATGGTGAACGAGAAGGTCTTGTACTGCAGTCCGTACACCCCGGGTGCGCCCTCCAGGTCGCGCAGCCGCAGCACTACGGTGACCAGGGTGCCGGGCCTCCAGTACTCCTCGGGGCGGAAGTCGACGCGGTCCTTGCCGAACCAGTGCGGACGGATCTCGACGGCGGGTTTCGCGGTCACGCGGATGGCGCGTTCGACGGCGGCCCGGTTCTCGATGTCCCGGTTGAACTGCAGGGACACGATCATTCCGATGCCCACGGTCGAGCGGTTCTCCGGGGTGACGTACCCGATGAACCGCTGGTCGGGGACGAACGTGGTGAAGGTCGCGTGACGGGCCGAGCGGCGGCCGTCGCCGTCCAGGGCCACCGCGTCGACCGTGTACTTCGCGGCGAGGGCGAGCCGGGCGTCGTCGGGCTCCCAGACGCTGCCGTCGGCGGAGATCCGCCCGGACACCGGGGAGTCCTGCGCGTCCTGGGACTTGACGACGGTCACCGACTGCAGACGCCCGCTCGACACCCTCACCCGCAGCCGCCGTTCGGCGGGCACCAGCTTGCTGCCGTCGGAGGGAGTGACGCGGATGACGTCCTCGGGCGCGAGCGGTTTGCCGAACACGGCGTCGAATCCGTCGGAGGTGCAGCCGGCCAGGAGGCCCGCCCAGGTCAGTACGGCGGCCAGTGCGGCTCCTGCGCGCCGCGCGCGCGTCTGTACGTGCATCACGACGATCTCAACGACCCAGCCCCTGCTGGGGAAACGTGAGTGCGAGCCATGCTCTGGGCAGAACAGGGGGGAGGACGACGCGACGACGATGCCACGGCCGGGACTCCGTGCGCCCTTTTCCAGGTCGTCCCGACGAGCCGCGGGAGGCCCAACCGTGTCCAGCGCAGCAGAGCAGGAGGCAGTACAGGAGGCCGTACAGAAGCAGCGGGCGGACGAGCAACGGTCCGCGCGCCCCACCGCCGTGCTGCACGGCGGACGACGCCCGGTGCCGACCGTGCCCGTGTGGCCGGGCGCGCCCGCGCCGCTCGGGGCACGGTTCCGTGCGGACCCGGACGGGGTCGTGGGCACCAATTTCGCGCTGTGGGCGGGCGGCGCGGAGGCGGTCGAGCTGTGCCTGTTCGACGGGCGGGACGCCGAGAGCCACGAGACCCGGGTCCAACTCACCGAGATGACGCACGAGATCTGGCACGGCTTCGTGCCGGGCGTGCTGCCCGGGCAGCGGTACGGCTTCCGGGTGCACGGCCGCTGGGATCCATGGACCGGTGCGCGCTGGAACGCGGCGAAGCTGCTGCTCGACCCGTACGCGCGCGCGGTGGACGACGCCATGGACGTCGGACACGGTGGCCTGCCGCCGGAGGTGTACGGGCATGTACGGGACTGGCCCGACCAGCACGTCGCGGACACCGTGCGCGACGAGCGGGACTCGGCGCCGTACGTCCCCAAGGGCGTCGTCGTGCACGATGACGCACCCGACGACGAATGGATGGACGACCGCCGCCCCAAGACGCCGTGGGCGGACTCGGTCATCTACGAGCTGCACGTGCGCGGCTTCACCAAGCTGCACCCGGACATCCCCGAGGAACTGCGCGGCACGTACGCGGGGCTCGCGCACCCGGCCGCGCTCGAGCACCTGGTGAAACTCGGCGTGACGGCCGTCGAGCTGCTTCCGGTGCACCAGTTCACGCACGAGGACCATCTGCTCAGCCGGGACCTGACGAACTACTGGGGCTACAACTCGATCGGCTACTTCGCCCCGCACGCGGCCTACGCGTCCTCCGGCACGACCGGACAGCAGGTCGGCGAGTTCAAGCGGATGGTACGGGCGCTGCACGCGGCCGGGATCGAGGTCATCCTCGACGTGGTCTACAACCACACGGCCGAGGCAGGAGAGTTGGGCCCGATGCTCTCCCTGAAGGGCATCGACAACCGCGGCTACTACCGCCTGCAGTCCGACGCGCGCCGCTACGCTGACTACACGGGCTGCGGCAACACGCTGCACGTGGTGCAGCCGCACGTACTGCGCCTGATCACCGACTCCCTGCGCTACTGGGTGACGGAGATGGGCGTGGACGGATTCCGCTTCGACCTGGCTGCGGCACTGGCGCGTTCCATGCACGACGTCGACATGCTCTCCCCGTTCCTCGCGGTGATCGCCCAGGACCCGGTGCTGCGCCGGGTGAAGCTGATCGCGGAACCCTGGGACGTGGGCTCGGGCGGCTACCAGGTCGGGGCGTTCCCACCCCTGTGGACGGAGTGGAACGACCGCTACCGGGGTGCCGTACGGGACTTCTGGCGGGGCGCGCTGCCGGACGTACGGGACCTGGGATACCGCCTCTCCGGCTCCAGCGACCTCTACGCCTGGGGCGGCCGCCGCCCGTACGCGTCGGTCAACTTCGTGACGGCGCACGACGGTTTCACGCTGCGCGACCTGGTGTCGTACGAGCGCAAGCACAACGAGGACAACGGCGAGGGCAATCGCGACGGCTCGAACGACAACCGCTCCTGGAACTGCGGCGCGGAGGGGGAGACGGACGACGAGCGCATACGGGCCCTGCGGCGACGCCAGTTGCGCAACCTGCTCACCACGCTGCTGCTGTCGACGGGCGTGCCGATGCTGGTCGCGGGCGACGAGATGGGCCGCACCCAGGGCGGGAACAACAACGCGTACTGCCAGGACAACGAGATCAGCTGGGTGGACTGGAGTCTGCTGCGGGACCCTGGCTGGCGGGCGCTGTTCGACCTCACGTCCCGCCTGATCGAGCTGCGCCACCGCCATCCGGTGCTGCGCCGCCGGGCGTTCTTCTCCGGGCGGGCGCACTCGGCGGACGGGCTTCGGGACCTGGCGTGGTTCACCGCGCGCGGGACGGAGATGACGGAAGACGACTGGTACGCGCCCACGGCGACCCTGGGCATGTATCTCTCCGGCCGTGACATACCGGGCCGGGACTCCCGTGGCGCACCGGTGGTCGACGACAGCTTCCTCGCGGTCGTCCACGCCGGGGACCGCCCGGTGAGCTTCGTACTGCCGGGGCCGCCGTGGGCGCGGCGGTACGAGCTGATCGTGGACACGTCCGGCGAGGAGCAGGCACGGCCGCCGGGGACCGTGCACCGGGCGGGGGCGACGGTGACGGTGCCCGCGCGGGCGGTGCTGCTGCTGCGGGTGAAGGAGTGACCGGCATGACCGGAGCGACGGGAGCGACGGGAGCGACCGGAGCGACCGGAGCGACCAGCGTGACCGGCGTGGCCTGTGACCGTGAGTATCAGCCGAACGGATGACGGAGGGTACGACCGGGTGGTCGATCCGGTCGTACGACACCTCGAACACGCAGGTCGTAGGAGCAACGGCGGATGCGGGTCGGACTGAAACTCGGTGGGCAGTGTCAGTGCCGATCCGTAGTCTCGCTCCTGATGCCCACCACACTTTCAACCACCAAGGACCGTTCCTCCGTCCGCACCCTGCTGCGTCTGTGGCCGTATGTGCGGCCGGTGCGGGTGCGGCTGTTCACCGCCGCGTTCGTCGCGATCGTCGCGTCGTGCGTCGGCCTGGTGATCCCGCTCGTCCTGAAGTGGCTGGTGGACGGTCCGGTCGCCGACCGGGACCCGGCGGGCGTGTGGCTCGGCGCGCTGTACGTGCTGCTGCTCGGGTTCGCGGAGGCGGGGCTGTTCGGTGTCCGGCGGTGCCTGGTGGCCCGGCCGCTGTCACGGGTCGAGGCGGACATGCGGGCGGATCTGTACCGGCATCTGCAGCGGCTGCCGGTCGCCTTCCACGATCGCTGGGCCTCGGGGCAGCTGCTGTCGCGGGGCACGACTGATCTGATGCTGCTGCGTCAGTTCCTCGCCTTTCCGCTGACGTTCCTGCTGGTCAACGGCGTGACGATCCTCATGGGTGTGATCATCATGCTGCTCCAGGACTGGACGCTCGGACTGGTCATCCTGGGTCCCGGCATCCCGGTGATGGTCATGTGCGCGATCTTCGAGCGACGGTACGCGCTGGTGGCGCGGCGGGCGCAGGACCAGGTCGGCGATCTGACGACCGTGGTCGAGGAGAGCGTGCTCGGCATCCGGATCATCAAGGGGTTCGGACGCCACCGCAGCCAGGCGCGGGCGTTCAGGGAGCTGTCGCGGACGCTGCGCGGCACGGAGCTGGTGAAGGCGCGGCAGTTGGCGTCGATCTGGGCGGTCATCGTCACGCTGCCGGAACTGGCGGTGGGGGCGGCGCTGGTGCTGGGCACGGTGCGGGTCGCCTCCGGCGGTCTGTCGGCGGGGACGCTGGTGGCGTTTTTGTCGACGGCGCTCGCTCTGCGGTGGCCCGTCGACTCGATCGGCTTCCTGCTGGCGATGAGCCAGGAGGCGGCGACGGCGACGGAGCGGTACTTCGAGGCGATGGACGAGGAGCCGGAGGCTGCCGTAGCCGCGGGCAATCGTGCCGCCGGGGCGGCACGGGTGGGCGGTGGGGCTCTCCCCTGCTCATGGGGGTCCCCCCGCTCGAGCGAAGCCGAGAGTGGGGAAGAAGCCGAGAGCTTGGGGGAGGCACCCCGCACCGCCGAGCCGCTGACTCTGCCCCCGGCCCACGCCACCACTGGGCAACCTGACGGCCTCCGGTTCCACGACGTCCGGTTCCGCTACCCCGACGCCCCTTCCGACTCCCCGCCCCTTCTCGACCGCATCGACCTCCACATCCGCCCCGGCGAGACCATGGCCCTCGTCGGGACCACCGGCAGCGGCAAGACCACCCTCACCGCGCTCATTCCCCGCTTGCACGAGGTGACCTCCGGGCAGATCACCCTCGACGGCGTCGACATCGCCGGCATGCCCCGCCACACGCTCCGCGAACTCGTCGCCGTCGCCTTCGAAGAACCCACCCTGTTCTCCACCACCGTCGGCGACAACGTTCTCATGGGCGCCCCGGGCACCGCCGGCGAACCGGAGCTGGAACGCGCCCTCGGCATCGCGCAGGCCGACTTCGCGTACGCCCTCCCCCAGGGCATCCGCACCCGGGTCGGCGAGCAGGGCCTCAGCCTCTCCGGCGGCCAGCGGCAGCGCCTCGCGCTGGCCCGCGCGGTCGTCGGCAGCCCCCGTTTCCTCGTCCTCGACGACCCCCTCTCCGCCCTGGACGTGCACACGGAGGCCGCGGTCGAGGCCGCGCTGCGCCGCGTACTCGACGCAACGACCGCTTTGGTCGTGGCCCACCGCCCGTCCACGGTCCTGCTCGCCGACCGTGTCGCCCTGCTCTCCGGCGGCCGTATCGCCGCCGTCGGCACCCACCAGGAACTGCTGCGCACGAACGCCGAGTACGCCCATCTGATGTCCGGATCCGATGACCGCGAGCACAGCGAGCACAGCGAGGACAACGAGCACAACGAGCACAACGAGGACAACGAGGACAACGAGGAGGCCCGATGACGGCGCCCTTCCCCAAACTCTCAACTTCGTTCGAGCAGGGGAGACCCCGATCCACCGCGGCGGACCACGAGGACGAGGACCGGGACCGGCCCGACGACCGGAACCCCGCCGCCTCCGACGACCCTTTCGACCGCGACGCCCTGCCCACTCCCCCGGGTGCCACGGCCTCGCTGCTGCGTTCGCTGCTCGCCCCGCTCCGCGCCCGGGTCGTGCTGACCTGCGTGCTGCTCCTGTTCCAGCAGGCCGCGGTGCAGGCGGGCCCGTTGCTGGTGGCGTACGCCATCGACCGTGCGGTACCGGCGTACCGGCACGGCGACCACGGTCCGCTGATCGCGATGGCGGTCACCTACCTCCTGTCCGCCGTGGCCGCCGGCTGCCTCCAGTACGCGTTCATCGCCACCTCCGCCCGCGTCAACCAGGACGTGCTGCTCGATCTGCGCGGCCGGATCTTCCGCCATGCGCAGGCGCTGAGCCTCGACTTCCACGAGCGCTACACCTCGGGCCGGCTGATCTCCCGCTCCACGACGGACGTCGAGTCGCTGCGCGAGCTGCTCACCGATGGCCTGCAGGAACTGGTCACGGTCATCCTGTCGTTCGTCTACATCTCGGCGATGCTGCTCTGGCTGGACCTCGGCCTGGGCTCGGTGGCGGTGGCGTCCCTGGTGCCGCTCTACTGGCTCATCCGGCTCTACCGCCGCCGGGCGGGCCTGATCTTCCGCCGCCGGTCGACCGCCATCGCCGCGGTCATCGTGAAGTTCACGGAAACGATGAACGGCATCCGGCCGGTGCGCGCGTTCCGCCGCGAGGCGGTCAACGACGCCGACTTCCGGGTCCTGAACAAGCGGCACGAGCGGACCAACGGCGACGCGCTGCTGGAGATGGCCCGCTATGTCATCGGCTCCCGGCTGGTGGCCAACACGGCGGTGGCCGTGATCGTGCTGTGGGGCGCGTACCGGGTGGCGGAGGGCTCGCTGGCGCTGGGTGTGCTGGCGGCGGCCGTGCTCTACCTGCGGCGCCTGTACGATCCCATCGACCGGCTGGGCATGTTCCTGAACTCCTACCAGTCGGCGGCGGCCTCGCTGGAGAAGATCGCCGGGCTGCTGGCGCAGACGCCGTCGGTGCCGGAGCCGTCGTCGCCCGGGCAGTTGCCCGTCCTGGAGAGCGAGCACCCCGGGCGCGAGGTCGTGTTCGAGGACGTCCGGTTCGCGTACCGCACGGGCGGCGAGGTGCTGCCCCGCTTCTCGCTGACGCTGCCCGCCGGGCAGACGGTGGCGGTGGTGGGCGCGACAGGCGCCGGCAAGTCGACACTCGCGAAGCTGCTCGCCCGCTTCTACGACGCCTCCGACGGCCGGGTTCTGCTGGACGGAGTGGACCTGCGCGAGCTCGCCCTGCCCGAACTGCGGCGCGGGGTCGTGATGGTGACCCAGGAGGCGTTTCTGTTCTCCGGCACGGTCGCCGAGAACATCGCCATCGGCCGCCCCGAGGCGATCCGTGAGGAGATCGAGCGGGCCGCGAAGGCGATCGGCGCCCACGATTTCATCAGCGCGCTGCCCGAGGGCTACGACACCGACGTACGCAAGCGTGGCGGCCGTATCTCGGCCGGTCAGCGGCAACTCGTGGCGTTCGCCCGTGCGTTGCTCGCCGACCCGGCGGTCCTCATCCTCGACGAGGCGACCAGCTCCCTGGACATCCCCGGGGAGCGGGCCGTGCAGCGGGCGATGGTGACGGTGCTGCGGGGGCGTACGGCCGTGGTGATCGCGCACCGCCTGTCGACGGTGGAGATCGCGGACCGTGTCCTGGTCATGGAGGGCGGCCGCATCGTCGAGGACGGCAGCCCGGCCGAACTGATCGCGGGAACGGGACGGTTCGCGGACCTGCACCGCGCGTGGAGGGACAGTCTGGCCTGAGGGAACGGTGGATCGTACGCAGATGCTCGACGCCTACGAGGCCCCCGGGACGCCCGACTGTCGCCTTCGCTGGGCGTCCGCCCTGTGTGCCTTCCCTTCGGCATGGGCCTCTGCCGCCGGTCAGCAGATGGCGCGGATCATCACCGTGAGGACCGGCGAGGCCGGTGATGGCTGGCTCTGCCCGATGTCTCCGTACCCCCACGACCGGTAGAGCGCGTGGGCAGTTCTTCCCCGACCAGCTCTCCACTTGGCTCGGCCTCACCCTGAGCACCAGCACGACTGCGGCCGGGCTACTCTTCCCCGCTGTGAAGCCGGAGGCGCCCCCGGCCCTCGTCGAGGACGACCGCGCCCTGACCGAGGCGGACGTCTTCGGCTCGAAGACCGAGGACCGCTACCCGGACATTTTCGGCCTCACTCCCACCGCCGCGACGGGCGCCGCGGCACGGACCGGGCACCTGGCCCGGCTGCCGCGCCGCTCCCTGGTCCTCAGCCACGACGCCGACGCGAACACGGCGCTCCTGACCAAGACTGCCGAGGAGTTGACGGCGGGCCACTGAGCACCGCGGAGACCCCGCCCCTGCGTGGCGACACACTCGGCCCCCGGCGGGAAGGCGACGCGGGGGGCCGCCCTACGCTTGGGTCCCATGTCACTGGCGGACTTCACGTACGAGGATGTCGGCGCGACCCGCGAGGCGGGCCACTGCCCCGAGGGCTTCCACCGCCTGCACGTCCGCACGCGCATCGGCGAGGGCGAGGAGGTGTTCCGCCGTGCCGCCGAGGCGCTGCTCACCTGGGAGCTGCACCGGGCGATGGGTGTCGGCGTCTCGGCCACCGAAGACCGGGCGGCACCCGGGGTCGACGTCACCATCACCCTCGCCGGTGTCGTCAAGGCGCCGTGCCGGGTGGTCTGGACGGTGGAGGAACACCGCCGGGCGGGGTGGGCGTACGGCACCCTGCCGGGTCATCCGGAGTGCGGCGAGCAGGCCTTCGTCGTGGACCGCACGGGTGACGGCACGGTCTGGCTGACGATCACGGCCTTCAGTCGCGCGGCCAAGTGGTACGCGAGGGCCGGTGGCCCGGCCACGCGCGGGTTGCAGCATGCGTATGCGCGGCGGTGCGGGGAGGTTTTGCGGAGGTTGTGCGGGGCGGCGGACACGTGAGGGGCTTCGCCCCCACCGCCCCTACCCTTCCCGTCCCTGGGGGCTGCCCCCCCCCGAAAGGGGCGGGGGCGACGCCCCCGCGGGCCGCGCGGGCGGGACCCCACCCGCGCCCCACC
>CBFHCJ010000077.1:0-15335 GCA_965654005.1 uncultured Streptomyces sp.
TCTTCGGCGGCCAGGTGGCCGGCCAGGCGCTGGTCGCCGCCGGCCGCACCACGGACGGCGAACGGCCCGTGCACTCGCTGCACGCGTACTTCCTGCGCCCGGGCATCCCGGGCGTGCCCATCGTGTACCAGGTCGAACGGGTCCGTGACGGAAGGTCCTTCACGACCCGCCGGGTCACTGCCGTGCAGCAGGGCCGCACGATCTTCAATCTGACCGCCTCCTTCCACAAGCCTGAAGAGGGGAGCTTCGAACACCAGTTGCCGCCGGCCCGCAAGGTGCCGGACCCGGAGTCGCTGCCGACGGTGACACAAGAGGTCGAGGAGCATCTCGGGGCACTGCCCGAGATGCTGGAACGGATGGCCCGGCGCCAGCCCTTCGACATCCGCTATGTAGACCGGCTGCGCTGGAACGCAGAGGATGTCAGGGACGCCGAGCCGCGCAGCGCCGTCTGGATGCGTGCCGTCGGTCCGCTGGGAGACGACCCGCTCGTGCACACCTGCGCACTCACGTACGCGAGCGACATGACGCTCCTGGACGCCGTCCGCATCCCGGTCGAACCACTGTGGGGACCGCGTGGTTTCGACATGGCGTCGCTGGACCACGCCATGTGGTTCCACCGGCCGTTCCGCGCGGACGAGTGGTTCCTGTACGACCAGGAGTCCCCGATCGCGGTCGGCGGCCGGGGCCTTGCCCGGGGCCGCATCTACAACCTCGAGGGGCGACTGATCGTGTCCGTGGTGCAGGAGGGGCTGTTCCGCAAGCTCGGCTGATCTGCGGTTTCAACGATCGTCGGCCCGCCCGCGTCGCGTCGTGCGACGCTCCGCGGGCCGGTCGTTACGACGTTCTTGCCGAGAACGAAGCAGGGGTCGTGGTCCAAGGCGCACCCCACCGCGTGTCATCGCGTTTCGTTGCACCCACAGCGGCGTGGGCGGCACGAGAACACGCCGATCGGCTCGATGCGAAGGCAGCCCATCTGCCCAAGCCTCCGGGGTACCGGCTCCGCCTCACCGCCGACCTCTTCCGCGGCCTCGTCGACGCCCACGACGCCGCCGCACAGTCCGCCGAGGAGGCCCTCGCATGAACCAGCAGCAGGAGGAGGACGAGCGGTCCCGCATCCGCGCGGCCATGGACCGCCTCCTGGCCGGTCAGGCCACACGCTCCAACGGCAGCCTCACCGCGGTCGCCTCGCGACAGAAGCCGATGTTCACCGCATGGCTCTGCACAAGCGCCACGCCGACCTCAAGGAGGAGTTCCATGCGCGGTTACGCGCAGAGACGCACCAGCCACCGGAAGTCGGAAAGCGACTCCGCAAAAGAAGTTGTCCGCCTGAAGGAGGCCCTCAAGGAGTCCCGGGCCGCCGAGACCGAGTCCCGGCACCGAGCGGAGCAGGTGGCCCTCGCCGCCGCCGTCCTCATCCTCCGAAGTTCCACCGGCCCGGCTCGGCCGCGTTTACGGCGCGGCCTTCACTCGTACGGGCTATCCAGCGGCTTCGACTGCACATTGACCATATGTGATGCCTAACCTTGCCATGACGGCGAGTGGTCAGCAGCGAGTGCGTGGCACGGTCTACGGGCCTGGGGGTGCGGTGGAGGCTAGGGGCGTGCGTCACGCGTACGGTCGTCGTGAGGTTCTGCGGGGCTTAGAGCTTGATCTGCGGCCTGGTGTGCTGGCTGGCATAGTCGGGGAGAACGGTGCGGGCAAGTCCACGCTGTTGAAGATTTTGTCTGGTGAGCTGCGCCCGCAGCGTGGCACGGTCCGTCACGGAGGCCGTTTCGGCTACTGCCCACAGGACGTGGTGGTCAACGACGCTCTGACCGTGCGGCAGCATCTGGAGTTCTTCCGCGTCGCACGGGGGCTGCCTGATCTGCGACACGCCGGGGAGGTCATGCAGGCGCTGCGGTTGACGGAGTACACCGATGAGCGTGCCGGTCTGCTCAGTGGCGGAACCCGTCAGAAGCTGAACCTGACCCTGGCGCTGATGCATGACCCGCAGGTACTGCTGTTGGACGAGCCCTACCAGGGTTTCGACTGGGACACATACCAGCGCTTTTGGGACTTGGCGGCACGGTTACGTGATGCGGGCCGCTCAGTCCTTGTCGTCTCGCACCTGGCCTATGACGCCGAGCGCCTGGACGAGTTGTGGCGGCTTCAGGGCGGTATCCTGCACCCCGCCATGGCGGTGCCGGCGTGAGGCGCCACCTGCATCTGTTCGTCACTGCAGCCCGATTCGACCTGGTCGAGCACGCTCGTAACAGGCTTGCCATGGTCCTGGTCGCCCTGTTCATCCCCTCCTGGATCAGCCTGGCTTACGCCGTCATCCCCAGCAGGACCGTGCCTTTAAGGCTGCGCGCGACAGGCCGGCTCCTGGCACCCGCGGGCAACCAGATCACGCAGATCACCGGTGCCATCAACGCCGTCACCCTGATCACCGGGTTCATGATGTTCGCCGTCACGTTCAACGGCGGACGCTTCGACCGCCGTCTGGCCATGGCCGGCTACCCCCGCATCCATCTCATCCTGGCCAAGACCACCTCTCTGACCCTGGCCTCCGGCACCATCGCCGCCTGTGCCACCGCGGTGATCTGCGCTGCCTGGAGCCCGCGTCAGCCCTTGCTGCTCGCCGGGGCCCTGTTCTGTGGAGCGATGACCTACGGGGCGCTCGGCGTCGTCTTCGGTTCCCTGCTCCGTCGGGAGGTGGAGGGCATGTTCGCCTTGGTCATGACCAGCCTCATCGATGTCGGCTTGCAAAGCCCCCTGGCCAGCGGCGGCACGAAAAGCGCGGCCATGCAATTCCTGCCCACCTACGGCACCATGCAGGCCGCCGCCGCGGCGGGCTTCACCCACACACCTCTGCCCGGCGATGTGGCCGTCCAGGTCCTGTGGTTCGCCGGCGCCGGACTCCTGGGCCTGCTCGCCTTCCACCGCCGCACCAAAGACGCCCTGACCACACGGCCGCCCTTCCGTCTGCCGTGGCCCCCCAGGCACCGGCAACCTGCGAGCCCAGCCCGGGCCACGTCGACGCCCCGCTGAGCAGCACCCCGGCGCGACGGCTCACAAGCGCCCTACGAGGGACGGTTGCGCCCTCAACGCAGAGCGAAGTCCTGGCCCCGGAAGGGAGCCGTTTGACCAGAAAGGGCTCACAGATGCTGGTGAGGCGATGGCTGGACGCGGCGTGTATCACCGATCCCGTCCTTCGGCACTGCTACACGGTGTGCGTGCGAGAGCTGGCCGACGCCGACGGAGGGACCGCCCGCTGGCAGGGCCTGCGCGGCGCTCCCGCAGCGGCTCGGCCGCACACCGCGGCACTGCTCGCACACGGATGCCGTGCCGATCTCTGCGTCGACAGCGGCCCGGTCGAACACCGCCGACGCCGCTTCGCCTCATTCGTCGAGGACACCTGGGCGGCCTTCGCCGCCGGCGGCTCCCCCGACGCCGTGCTGCACGCCACGGTCCACACCTACCGGACTTTCGGTATGCCGCTGTCGGTGGTCGAGGACATGTTCAGCGCGATGCAGCGGGACCTCGACTTCC
Organism: uncultured Streptomyces sp.; assembly: GCA_965654005.1. Taxonomy (GTDB): domain Bacteria; phylum Actinomycetota; class Actinomycetes; order Streptomycetales; family Streptomycetaceae; genus Streptomyces. The sequence goes on from CBFHCJ010000077.1 coordinate 3,532, forward strand.
GTGACTTCGCGACCTTCGCAGAACTGAGCCAGTGGTGCATGCGGATGACCGGTGGCTCGATTGCCATGGTCCACCGGGTGACGGGTGCCGCGACCGGACCCGCGGATGAGCTGCTGCTACGCGAGTTCTCCGTTTCCGCGCAGTTGACGGATGTGCTGCGTGATTTGTCGGAAGACCTCGATGACGGGCGCCTCTATCTGCCGTTGGAGGACCTCAACCAGTTCAACGTGCGCGCCGAGGACATCAAGGCCAAACGCTGGACACCGGCTATGGCCGACCTCATCGCGTTCGAGGCCGAGCGTGTCATCGAGCAGTTGCACAAGGCCGCTGATGTGGACCACGGTCCCGTGAGCGCCGTCTGGCACGCCCGCTGTGAGCACCTGGCCCTGATCATCACCGCCGTGCAGGCCGCAGGCCAGGACATCCTCCACCGACCGGTACAGCCTCCCCTGGGCACGCTGCTCAACGTGTGGCGCCCCCTCATGCGCGCCGTGATCCCTGCTGACCTGTGAAAGGACGCGCCATGTCTCCTGCTGTGCCTCCCACCGGCGACACGTACATTCCGCTCCTGGAGGCCGAGCTGCTGCGCTGGGTGGGCAGCGGCGACAGCCTGCTGGAGCTGGCTTGCATGGACGCGCTGTTCCCCCCGGGCAAGCTCCTGCGCCCCGTGCTGTGCATGGAGTCGGCCAAAGCCCTCGGCGGCACCGCCGACCAGGTGCTGGCTTTCGCGGCCGGCATCGAATGCCTGCACGTCGCCAGCCTCGTCCACGACGACATCATCGACCAGGACCCGGTACGCCGCGGGCGGGCCTCCACCGCCGAGCAGTACGGCCTCGCCGAAGCCCTGGTAGCGGGCGACGGGCTGTCGATGGCCGGAATCGCGGCCCTGCTCAGCTCCGGCCCCGCCGAGCGCGTGCTGCGAGCAGCACGGGTAACCATCGAGGCCCTGCGGCACATGTGCCAGGGCATCATGTGCGAAACGGAAATCCGCGGCGACCTGACCTGCGGAGTGCCGACAGTCCTGAACGTCATGCGAGCCAAGACCGCCGCGCTGACCGGCGCCGCCTGCCAGGCCGGGGCGATCCTGGCCGGAGCAACCCCGCAGCAGCACCAGGCCCTGCGTCAGTACGGAGAACAACTCGGCATGGCCTTCCAGATCCGTGACGACCTGCTCCCCTACTCCGTCGAGGACCAGGTCACCGGCAAGACAGCCACCAGCGACGTCGCCAACCTCCAACCCACCCTGCCTGTCCTGCTCGCCTACGAAGCCGCCGACGAAGCCGACCGTAACCGCCTGGCCACCGTATTCCGCGGCGGCACCGATCCCGTCACCGCACACCGAGACGTCCTCGCTGTGCTGACACGCACCGGCGCTCTCAACAAGGCGGCTCGGATGGCATCGTCCTGTGCCCAACAAGCACGCGCCGAACTCACCGGCCTGCCGGGCTCCACTCGGCTCGCCGACCTGGCCACATCGGCAGCCGACCGCCAGCGCTAACGGAGCGCCTGTCAGCCACGGCTCGACGAAGCCCCCTCGATCTCTACTGCCGCACCCGCCTCACAGCAGCCTCAGGCGTACGCGAGAGATCTGAACGCATCAACTTGGAGTTGACCTGGACCGGACCCGGCGGCGAGCCGACCTGGTACTCGACTTGGCTTCTCCGAACTACTGGGGGTGTCCCGTGATCAGGTGACGGGACGATCAGTCCCTAGGTGTTGCTGGCCAGCAGATTCTTGACGCCTTGCTCTGACCGCAACAGTGGAGTTCGCCGGCGACAGCGAACATGCCGACCGCGACAAGGTCGCCGTCGCACCGGAACCACGCACGTCGCCGCCGTGGGCCTGGTCGGCTGAGCTAGCCGGGTTCGGGGTCGTCGTGGATGGTCAATGATCCGGCGAGGTCGAGGTCGGCGCCAGTGCCGTGCGCCCCGGCGCGGACGAGCAACACTGCGCCGAGCGCGGTGCTCCAGAACGTCCTGACCTCCACGTCGAGTGGTCGACGGGCCCTCCAGCCGCGACCGTCGATGAGCTGGCTCACGAAGCGCTCGCTGAGATTGTCATCTCACGCAGGGTGACCGGAAGAAAATCTTGAGGCGATGTGACTTCCGGGCGTGTCGACCCGAAGCTACGAGTTGCCAAACCATCCGGGCACATCGAGCAAGAATGGCTCTGCGGGTGTCACCCTGCGCAGGTCCGCTTCCAGCGCGCGGAGGCGGTCTTCGCCAAGGGTCTGAGCCCAGCCAGCCCGGAGGCGGTCGAAGATGCGTGCCGACAAGGCCAGGCAGTCTGTGCCTCGATCGGTGAGTCGTACGATCTTGCGCCGTGCGTCGCGCGGATCCGTGCCACGTTCCACGTAGCCAAGGCGCTCAAGCGTGTCGATCGTCTTGCCGGCTGCCTGTTTGGAGACTCCAAGCCGGCGGCCAAGATCCGCGGCGGTTGTGCCGTCCGGGCCGATTGCCTGGAAGACGTAGCCGTGCATCGGCCGGACGTCGGGGTGTCCGCCGCCATCGTTGCCGCCTCCCCGGGTGCGTGCGCTTCCGCTCCCGACGGCACCGGCAAGACGGTGCCGGCCTGGACCGTTTAGGTAGAACAACGTCTGGATCGCCCAGTCTGATGACCGAAGTTCGGCATGCCGAGGTGTGTGGTGGTGTGCTTGGCGGTCATCTCGCGCATCGAGGCGAGCTTGGCTTCAGCAGCGGCCACGCTCGTCTCGATGGCGGCGACCTCACCGAGCCATCCCCGGTCCTTTGCCTCCTTCAGACGGTCGAGGAGGTTGTCGTGGATCTCCTCCAGTCGGGGCATCTGGTCCGGATCGGGCCGGAGTTGAGGGCAACTGATGCATGCTTATCCGAACTTGTCCAGCGGAGTCTTGTGGGTGCAGCCGTCGGCATCTTCTTCACCGTGAGTAGTGGTTGCGAAGGATTTGCAGCGGGGGCGCATGGGGCATCTTGTGCGCCGCTGATGGGATGTCAGGGGGTGTCCGCAGGGCTATGAGACCGGTCTCTGGTCTGGTCGGGTGGCGCCGTGGGATGATGACCGGCATGACGATCATCAGAAAGGCCGATGCCGCGTAGACGGCCTGGCCGTGTCCGTGCCGAGCTTCCGCGCCGGCCCCGGATGCAGGACGACATCACGATCATCCATGGTCTGTCCTCGGCAGCTCTCGCTGAAGTTCGGCGGATAGAACGTGAAAAGAAGTACCTGTGGGCGGGCTCGATCGGGTCGGCCATGGTGCGCTGGAGAAGCTTCGTCCACCAGCCGAACCGACGCCTGTGGGACGACGAGAGCGGCGGCTGCACGGAGTGCACATGTTGCGGAGACCCGTGGCGGGCCCGCGAGTACCTCGAAGCGGTGATTCTGGCGATGTCCCGACGGCGGGCACGTGAACTCCGCTGCCTCGTCGAAGCTCTCGACAGACGCTACTGATGGCCGGTGGGACGACCTGTGTTCGTGTCGCGTGCGGCCTGGTGCTCGAGCATTTTCAAGCAGCGCTATGCGGGTGGGTTGTCCCGTGAATCTGGTGCAACCACTCATTGAGAGCGGCGTAGTCCGGGTCGGTGAGGCCGCGGCGGGGGTCGACACGATGGAGGAGGGCTTGTCCTTGGTGGTGTGCGGATACCCAGGCACGATCGGTGTCCGTGATCTCATCGTCGACCCAGGCGAATGGGCGCCCAGCTGCCTTTTCCAACTGGTCTGTGAGTGTTCGTGTCCCTCGTTTGGGTGCCCTCCACCGGCGACCCGTGCCGGTTAACCGACTGTCTCCGTTCTCTTCGGTACGTGTAGGAGATCGGTTGGGGAGGCAGGGGTGGCACGTAGTCGAGTGGTCCTCGGGGACTTGCGGGTGCAGGTGCTGGAGAGGGCTGGTGGTGGCAGGTCGTACACGGTCGTGTGGCCGGACTGCACGGTCGACGCGGAGGCGGACTCGTATCTGCGGCCGTTCGAAGGGTCGGGGTCGCAGAAGACGTACGCCTACTCGTTGGTGGACCATTTGCGGTGGCGGATCCGGGAGGGGCTGACCACCGAGACGATCACGATGCGTGACCTGCACCGCTATATGGGGGCGGTGGGTGCCCAGGTGCCGATGCCGTACGAGCAGCCGTGGCGGGTGCCTCCTCAGCGTCCGTACGGCGCCTCGGCTCTCCAGGTCGCGGCGGCCTGTCTCAAGGGCTTCTACCTCAATGCGTGTGCCAGCAAGGGCGTGAATATGCGCGGCCGCAGTCGCCCAGGGCGAGCTTGCGGCGCTCAAAGTGGCCGCGCGGTCAGGGGTTTCTGCGGCACAGCCACCCGAACATGCTTCATTACCATGTCGGTTCCTGCTGCGGGGCGGGGGCCCGAGGGGCGTCAGGGAGACGGGCGCTCTCGTCGGTGACCGCAGTCTCGGAGAGGGCTGCGGTTTCGGGGACGGGCTTGGTCTCGCGGATGGTCGTAGCCCCGCGGACCGTGGCAGCCCCACTGACCGTGGTGTTCTCGTAAACGGTGGTGTTACCGCAGACCGTCATAGCTCCGCGAACGGTCGCCGTGGGTGGCCGTTCGTCCGGGACACCCGGTGAGGGCCGTGGAGCGGGCCGGTGTCGGCGGGCCTCGATGAGCGCGTTCCCCAAGTCGGCCCGCAGCCAGCCGATCTCGTCGGGGTCGTCCGCCGTCATGATCCGCGCGGCGATCCGGGCCGCGGGCGAGTCGTGTGCCCCGTGCATGAACTGCGCGGCCAGGAGACGGTTCAGCTGGGCACGCTCGTCGGGATCACAGACGATCTCCGCCACCTGCACCTGATCCAACAGGGACGCAACCACGGCTGCCTTCGCCCATGGGTCCTCGGTCTGACGCAGCTGGATTCCGAGGTGTCGCCCGCGCCAATTGCGGGGCCTCAGGTCGAGACCCGCGTCCAACTGGTCGCGCAACCCCTCCGGCGTTCGGCCGGTGAGCAGCCGTGCGTTCTCCTGCCCAGCGGCGAACTGCTGCAGTTCCTCGGCCAGATACAGCCAGACCACGGCCCTGTAGCGGTTCAGGTGCCACCTCACCGGGACCACCAGGCCCAGCCGCGCGAACCGTGTGAACCTCGCGGGCGTCACCCCCATCAGGGCGGCCCCGTCCCTCGTACCCACCGCCTTGACCCGCTCCCGCAGGGCTTCGGGGAACCCGTCCTCGGAGCGCACGCGGTCGATCTCCGCGCGAGTGACGCGGCGGACTCCTCCGCCCTCGTCGGGAATTGTCCGCACACACCCGAGCTGAACCCCGAGGTCGAACTCGCCTCGCCTGAGGTCCAGTTCCCGGGCGGCACGGCTCAATGACAGCGATGGCCGCCGCGAGGCGGAGCCGGCGGCGACGCCGGTGGTTCGGGTGACGGTGGTTCGGGCGGCGGTGGACGTGATCGTGTGACCGGACATGGCAGTCTCCCCGTGGAATCCGATGCGAGCGCCGGGTGCGCCCGCTTCGGAAAAACCGTAGCCGGATCACCGCATCGCCGTGCGGGCCTGTGGATAACTCCGCCCACCGCGGCGTTTACACAGGTCACAGGTCTACGGTGGGTTCCTCGGGCTTCCGCTCGGCCACCGCGATCTGCTCTCCGACCCGGTTCACCAGCAGTGTCATCTCATACGCGATCTGACCGATGTCGGCTTCCGCGGCGCTGAGCACGCACAGGCAGCTGCCAGGTCCGGCCGCCGTGACGAACAGGATCGCGTCATCGAACTCGATCATGGTCTGGCGCACCTGGCCGGCGCCGAAGTGGCGCCCCGAGCCCTTGGCCAGGCTATGCAGCCCGGACGAGACCGCTGCCAGGTGCTCGGCGTCCTCGCGCCGCAGCCCGGTGCTCGTGCCGGTCACCAGTCCGTCGTTGGACAGCACCAGCACGTGCCGTATGTTTTCCACGCGCTCGGCCAGATCGTCCAGGAGCCAACCGAGCTCCGTGTTCTGCGCCATGGTCCGTTCTCCCCGTGATGTCGCTCCTCCTGGCCGGAGGATCCGATCAGCCAGCCTTCACCACAGCCGCCCTCCCGGCAAGCAGGATGGAGGCATGGCACAGAAGATGACCGACGAGGAATGGCGGACCTTCGTCTCGCACGGCACCCGCACCGGGAAACTCTCCACGGTCCGTGCTGACGGCAGTCCGCATGTGACACCGATCTGGTTCCTGCTGGACGGCGACGACCTGGTCTTCAACACCGGGAAGGAGAGCGTCAAGGGGCGCAATCTGGCCAGGGACGGCCGGGTGGCCCTGTGCGTGGACGACGACCGGCCCCCGTACGACTTCGTCGTGGTTCAGGGTCGGGCCGAGTTGTCGGAGGACCTCGACGAGGTGCGGCACTGGGCGACCCGGCTCGGCGCCCGGTACATGGGCGAGGAGCGAGCCGAGGAGTTCGGCGCCCGCAACGGCGTTCCGGGTGAACTCCTCGTCCGCGTACGGGTCGAAAAGGTGCTGGCGTATTCGGCCGTGGCCGAGTAGCACCTCAGCTCACGGCACCTCCTTCCCGGAGTCGCGGTCCCGGGCGCCGCAGAGAACCACAGGAGTGCCCTGGTCGAGGTCGAGGGGGCCGCGAGACCTCGTGGGCGCCGTAGGTGCGTGCTCCCGTGAAGCAGTTGACGGCCACCACGAACGGGATGCGTCGGTGCTCGAAGCTGTCCGGAGGCCGCCGGCGCCGGCCGTTCCGCGGCCTGCTCGACCGGCTCCCGTTGTGCGCGCGGGCGCCCACGCGCGCGTACTCACGCTCCTCGGGATGGGCAAGGAGACTCTCGCCGAGGCCGACCGGCCCGTGCGCTCGGAGTGTGTCGGGACGTACCGTCCGGGCCCGCGGTCAGCGGGCGATGCTTTCGACCGGTCGCTGGGCCGACGCGGAGGCCTCGCGTTCCCCGGCGGTCGGCGACAGAGCGACGAACGCCGAGGTCGGGAAGAGGGAGGACCCGAGGCCGACGGCGAGGGGGAAGATGAACTGCATGGCGGCCCCGGGCAGTGCCGCGCCGGACGGCAAGACCTGAACGCTCACCGCGAACATCGCGGTGTAGTGCGTGCTGCCGACCGCCGCCCCCATGACGAGCGAGGCGACGGTGACCGCGATGGGCGACTTGGTGTGGAGGCCCGCCCAAAGGGCCGCGGTCGCCGCGACCACGGCGATCAGGATGGAGAGTCCGACGAGTGCCGGGTCGTAGTGCACCGCCCCGTGCAGCCGTAGCGCCGCCATGCCCAGGTAGTGCATGCTCGCGACGCCGAGGCCCCTGGTGAGCCCGCCGAGGAAGAGCGCCCGGGTCCGGTCCCGGCTGTAGCCTACGGCGCAGACACCGACGCCGACGACGATGACGGCGACAAGCAGGCTGAGGATGGTCAGCGGCACGTCGTAGCGGATCTCGGTGCCTGTGACACCGAAGCCGAGCATCGCAACGAAGTGCACGGTCCAGATGCCGGTGCCGATCACCGAGGCCGCGGTGACGAGCCAGTTGCGACGCGGCCTGCCGGTGGCGCCGAGCGCGCGGACCGTGCAGCGCAGCCCGAGTGCGGCGCCTGTGCACGCCGTCACGTACGACAGCACGGGGTCAGCCAGCCGAATGCGGCGTGGTCCAGGTGTCCCATGGCCCCGGACGCTAGTCCGGGCAGGGGCGCACAATGAGGGCGCATTTCGAAAACTGCTGGAATCTGACACAGCCAGACCCTGGAACGATCGCGTCCCGCTCGAACATGTGCACTCCAGAGTCGTTCGTAAGATGACGGAGAGGTGAGGGATCATGCGAAGCATGAGCGACGACCACACACACGTCCAGGAGTTCTTCGCCGCGCGCGCAGCCGACTGGGACACGAGATTCCCCGACGACGGCCCGGCGTACTCCGCCGCTGTCGCCGCTCTCGGGCTGCACGAGGGTGACCGCGTCCTCGACGCGGGCTGCGGCACCGGCCGGGCCATCACGCCCCTCCGTGCGGCCGTGGGGCCCTCGGGAGTGGTTCTGGGGGCCGATCTGACCCCGGCTATGCTCAAGGCCGCGGTACGGGCCGGACGGGACCGTGACGGCCGGTTGCTGCTCGCCGACGTGGCCGCGCTTCCGCTGCGGACGGAGTCCCTCGAGGCGGTGTTCGCGGCGGGTCTGATCGCCCATCTCCCCCAGCCGGCCGAGAACCTGCGGGAGTTGGCGCGCGTGGTGCGGCCCGGCGGCCAGCTCGCGCTCTTCCATCCGATCGGCCGGGCGGCCCTCGCGGCCCGGCAGGGTCGGCAGATCACTCCGGACGATCTGCGCGCCGAGCCCAACCTCCGACCCCTGCTCGCCGCTTCCGGCTGGCGGATGACGTCGTACGTCGACGAGGACACTCGTTTCCTCGCCCTGGCCGTCCGGGAGGGCTGAGGCTCAGCGAGGAGCCCGCCGGCTTCTTCTACGCGGGGGATCGCCCGCTGCGCGCCGAGGAGCTGGACGACCCCTTCCAGCGCGGCATCCTCACGATCGCCCGGACCGCCAGCCGGGCGGAGCCGGCCTGGTCGCACGACGCTCGACTCACTCGACGGGGGCGGTCGCGACTCAAGTCGATCTTCTGCTGAGATCAGGCTGGTCTTCCGCACCGGCTGCCCGTGACAACTGCGTCGCGGCTTGCGGCCGAACCCGCCACGCAGGTCACCAACCGCCCCCTCCACATGGCCACGGCCGTCGGCCCGCCGCCGGGCGGGGCTAGGCCGCACTCCCGTTCGACGCCGGTCAGTTGCCCTTCACGCAACAGTCACGTCGGCCTGCCGCGGGACCGCCATGTGGAGATCGAGCGGCAGTACCGCAGAATCGATCGACTCTGGCGGCCGCTCCCTCCCTGTCCTTCCAGGGGCTGAAGATGTCGAGCCGCGGCTTCACCCCGGTGGCGCGTCGACAGCCGTGCTGTGCCCCTTGCGTTAAAGCACCAGGGTCAGTCGCCAAGTGCGGTGTGCAGGGTCGTGGCCATCAGCTCGATGGCCTCTTTGGCCGCCGGCACCGGGCCGGTGTGTGTGAAGTAGTGGTCGACGCCCTCGTAGACGCGGTGGGTGACCGGAACGCCCGCGGCGTCCAGAGCCTTGGCGTAGGCGTCGCCCTCGTCGCGCAGGCGGTCGTTCTCAGCGGTGATGACCAGGGCGGGCGGCAGTCCGGCGAGGTCGTCGGCCAGTCCGGGCGAGACGAGGGGATGCGCACGGTCGGCCGGATCGGGAACGTAGGCGTTGGTGAAGATCCGCATGAGGTGAGGGCTGAGCAGTGGCTTGGCGATGAGGGACTGCTTGGTGGCGGGGTCGGCGTGCTGGTCGAGCGGGGCGGAGTCGATGATCTGGAGGCGGGGCGAGAACGTGCCGCCGTCCCGAGCCAGGCGGCAGACCGCGGCGGTCAGATTGGCGCCGGCGCTGTGACCGCCCACGGCAAGGCGCGAACCGTCCCAGTCGTTCGCGGGCCCGTTGTCCGCGACCCAGGCGGTGACGTCGTATGCCTGGGTGACGGGTACGGGGAACTGCCTCTGCGGCGCGACGGCGTAATCCACGTTGATCACGACGCAGCCTGCCGTGGCGGCTATGTAGCGGCAGATGTGGTCGTCCTGCTCCGGGCGGCCGACCACGAAACCGCCCCCGTGGAAGTTGACGTACACAGGGGCGAGCGCCTCGGTCGTGGCCGGCGGGCGGTAGACGGTGCAGGTGACCGGTCCGGCGCCGGTCTCCACCCGCAGGGCTTCGGTGCGCTTCGGGACGTCGGTGAAGCGCAGGTCCTTGTGCACGCGGGCCATGACGCGGCCGAGCAGCAGCTGGATACCTCTGGCCTGGACTCTTGAGCTGAAGGGCATGACTTCGCCTCATATCTACAAAGCTAAATTATCAGGAATCCTGATAATGGATCCTCGTGCCGCACCGCGCAAGGCTCGCGGGCGTCACGGGGCACCGCATGGTGCGCGTCAACGCACCAGCGACTTGCCGATGATTTCCTTCATGATCTCGGTGGTGCCCGCGAACAGGGTGCTGGCGCGGCTGTCGACGAAGCCCCTGGCGATCGGATACTCCGTCATGTAGCCGTATCCGCCGTGCAACTGCAGGCACCGGGAGACGAGCTGCTGCTGGCGCTCGGTCACCCACCACTTGGCCATGGCCGCCACGGTGGCCGTCAGGCGGCCGGCGACCAGTTCGCCCACGCAACGGTCCGTGAAGGTCCGGGCGATCATTCAGATACTCCATGCCCCGCCCCTCCTCACCGAGCAGGTTCGCGGCCGGGACGAGCACGTCGGTAAAACACAATGCGGCGGTGTCCTGAGCGGACAGGCCGAGCTTGTGGAGCTTGCGGCCGCGCTCGAATCCGGGCATCCCCCGCTCCACCACGAAAAGGCTGAGCCCCTCCTGCCCGTCGTCGGCGGTCGTACGGGCCACCACGACCACGAGGTCGGCGATCACGCCGTTGCTGATGAACGTCTTCGCACCGTTCAGCAGGTAACCGTCCGCCTGCCGTTCCGCCCGCGTCCGGATTCCCACGCAGATCACTGCCGGCGGCCGGGCGGCTGTGGCGGCATGGGCGGCATGGCCATACCGTCGAGAGTCGCCCGGTACCGGGCGTGGCGCGACCCCCGCGCGGCAGATGATACGGACTCATGCCCTGGACGGCACGATTCCGGAGCATTCCGCGCGAAGGCCGGCCACCCGGCAAAGGCCGGCGGCGATCAGCCGCGTGCGCCCAGCAGATGGTCCATCGCCAGCTGGTCCAGGCGCTCGAAGGCCATGCCACGCGCGGCGACCGCCTCCAGGTCGAACTCCTCGAAGGCACTGCGGTCCGCGAGCAGCGCCTCGAGTCCGTCCGCGGCGGTCGGCTGCGCCAGCTGGTCCAGACGGGAGGCACGCAGGGCCTCCTGGACCTCCGGATCCGCGCGGAAGGCGGCCGAACGCTCCTTCAGGATGAGGTAGTTGCGCATGCAGCCCGCCGCCGAAGCCCACACGCCGTCGAAGTCCTCGGTCCGCGGCGGCTTGAAGTCGAAGTGGCGCGGCCCGCTGTAGTCGGCACTCTCCAGCAGGTCGACCAGCCAGAACGCGGAACGCAGGTCTCCCGCCCCGAAGCGCAGGTCCTGGTCGTACTTGATGCCGGACTGGCCGTTGAGGTCGATGTGGAAGAGCTTGCCCGCCCACAGGGCCTGGGCGATGCCGTGCGGGAAGTTCAGCCCCGCCATCTGCTCGTGGCCCACCTCCGGGTTGACACCGTACAGCTGCGGGCGCTCCAGGCGTTCGATGAAGGCGAGGGCGTGGCCGACCGTGGGCAGCAGAATGTCGCCGCGCGGCTCGTTCGGCTTGGGTTCGATGGCGAAGCGCAGGTCGTAGCCCTGGGAGGTGACGTACTCACCGAGGAGGTCGAAGGCCTCCTTCATGCGGTCGAGAGCGACACGCACATCTTTGGCCGCGCCGGACTCGGCGCCCTCACGGCCGCCCCAGGCGACGTACGTCTTGGCGCCCAGCTCCACCGCCAGGTCGATGTTCCGGATGGTCTTGCGCAGGGCATAGCGGCGAACGTCCCGGTCGTTGGCGGTGAACGCGCCGTCCTTGAAGACGGGGTGGGTGAAGAGGTTGGTCGTGGCCATCGGCACGGTCAGCCCGGTCGTGTCGAGGGCCTGCCGGAAGCGCTTGATGTGCGCCTCGCGCTCGCTGTCCGAGGACCCGAAGGGGATCAGGTCGTCGTCGTGGAAGGTCACTCCACAGGCCCCTAGCTCAGCCAGGCGCTGCACCGTCTCCACCGGGTCCAGGGCACGTCGGGTGGCGTCGCCGAACGGGTCCCTTCCCTGCCAGCCGACGGTCCACAGGCCGAAGGTGAACCTGTCCTCGGGGGTGGGCTGGTAGCTCATGCCGCGGCTCCTTGCT
>CBFHCJ010000078.1:0-15273 GCA_965654005.1 uncultured Streptomyces sp.
GGGCGGGGACGCAGTAATGCGTCCCCGCTACCCGACAGAGCCGGTCACATGGCGAAGGGGGCCAGCAAGTCGGCAGCAAGGATATTGGAATGCCAGGAGGACGTCGGTGAACACTGACGCGCTGGAGGACGCCGCCTTTTCGGCGGAACGCCGGGTACTGGAGATCCAGGCCAAGCTGCACCGTTGGGCCCGCGAGGACTCTCATCGCAGGTTCGATGACCTGTTCAATCTCGTTGCCGATCCCGCATTCTTGCTGACGGCATGGATGCGGGTGCGGGGCAACAAGGGAGCGCGCACGCCGGGCGTGGACGGCAAGACCGTCTACTACGTCGAGAACGTGCGCGGCGTCGAGGACTTCCTCGACGGGCTGCGGTCGCAGGTCAAGGACCGCACGTTCCGGCCGCTGCCGGTCCGCGAGCGCATGATCCCCAAGACGAACGGCAAGCTCCGCCGTCTGGGGATCGCGTCCGTGGCCGACCGGACGGTCCAAGCCTCCCTGAAGCTGGTGCTGGAGCCGATCTTCGAGGCGGACTTCCTCCCGTGCTCCTACGGGTTCCGCCCGATGCGCCGGGCCCACGACGCGATCGCCGAGGTGCACTACTTCGCTTCGAGACCTCGTAACTACGAGTGGATCGTCGAAGGTGACATCACGGCGTGTTTCGACGAGATCGACCACACGGCCCTGATGGACCGGGTGCGGAATCGGATCGCAGACAAACGCGTACTGGACCTGGTGAAGGCGTTCCTCAAGTCGGGCATCCTCGCTGAGGACGGCCAGCTGCGAGCGAGTGACACCGGCACCCCGCAAGGATCGATCCTCTCGCCGCTGCTGAGCAACGTGGCCCTGTCGGTGCTGGACGAGTACCTCGCCCAGCACCCCGGCGGCCCCCGCTCGTCCCAGGCGCAGCGGAGCAAGCGGCGGCGGCACGGGATGGCCAACTACCGCTTGGTGCGGTACGCGGACGACTTCCTCGTGCTGGTCTCCGGCACCCGGGAACACGCCGAACAGATGCGCGGCGAGGTTGCCGAGGTGCTGGCCCCGATGGGCCTGCGCCTGTCGGAGGAGAAGACGCTGATCACCCACATCGACAACGGCCTCGATTTTCTCGGATGGCACATCCAGCGCCACCGGAAACGGGGAACCGACGGGCACTACGTCTACACCTATCCGTCGCGCAAGCCGTGAAGGCTGCGATGGGCAAGGTCCGCGCGAGGTGCCGGGAATGGGACACCAACCAACCGCTCGACGCCCTGTTGCTCCAGCTCAATCGGCTGCTGCGGGGCTGGTGCGCGTACTTCCGTCCCGGGGTCTCGCACGCTGCCTTCCAGTACCTGGGCCACTACACGTGGGAACGGGTCATCGGATGGCTGCGACGCAAGCACCCCAAGACCACCTGGAAGGACCTCCGCCGCCGCTACTGCGGCGGACGGTGGTGGCCACGCGGCCAGGAGCGGGAACTGTTCGACCCGGCGAAGGTACGCACTACACGTTACCGCTATCGGGGGACCGTCATCCCGACGCTGTGGCCGACAGCGACATGAAGGTAACAGCAGGACTCGGAACGGGACTTGTGGAGAGCCCGTTGCGTTGCAAGGCGCACGGCGGGTTCGGAGAGCGGCCTGGAGAAACGGGCTGGCGGCAACGCCAGCACCGCGCTCCAGGCCGACTCAACCGTGCGCGCGCCGAGAAGGCGATCACCGCGTTCGAGAAGGCGTACGGGGCGAAGTTCCCCAAGGCCGTCAAGAAGATCACCGGCGAGGTCGACGAGCTGCTGGCGTTCTACGACTTCCCCGCCGAGCACTGGGTCCATCTCAGGACGACGAATCCGATCGAGTCGACCTTCTCCACCGTGAAGCTTCGGACCAAGGTCACCCGCGGCGCCGGCAGCCCGGCCGCGGCCCTCGCGATGGTCTTCAAACTCGTTGAGTCCGCCCAGGCCCGCTGGCGAGCGGTCACCGCACCGCACCTCGTCGCCCTCGTTCGAGCCGGCGCCCGCTTCGAGAACGGCCTCCTCGTCGAACGAGACGAGAACCGCGCAGCGTGATCCACCTCAACTGATCCACAGGTCTTGACAATTACTCGTCTCGAACACGTCCCGCTACAAGTCCCGGGACGGAGACCTGGTCCCTTGGCGCGACGGTGACGCAACGGCGGGCGGCGCCGCTACGCACCAGCCGATGGTCTACGCGCCACACTCGGCACCCCGCGCCCAGCTCGACCACCGCACCCTTCTGCCGACGCGGAGAAGTCAGCGGGCCGCGACGCCGGATCGGAGTAACTCTTCTTTACTTGCTCAAGGGCGCGCCTGCGGCGCGCCGCGCGGCCCTGCCGCTCGGCCCGGCGTGCGGCCTTCGGCCGGTCCGGTCCGGCGCCAGCCGCGCGACGACCACGGGCAACCCCCGGCGTGCGAAGGACACGCCGACCGGATCGGCGTAACTCTTCTTCTCTGTTCTTGAAGGGTGCAACCTTCGCGTGGGCCGGGTATGTCGTGGCCGGGGGCCGACGGCCTACGAGGCTTTTAGGCAGCCACCATGGGGCGAGCCTCCAAGAACAGGGGGCCGATCGGGCTATTGCGGGCAGGTCCCAAAGACTGCCCGATCCGCCAAGCAGCGTAAGGCCCCCTGTTCACTCGCCCCATGGCAGCTCCCGCCCAAAAGCCTCTCCGGCCGGCGGCGTGCCCACCTGCGGCATCACGACACCGCACGCTCAGACGACAACGGCCACCGTCCAGGAGCGACGGGGACCGTCGGCGTGGCGACTACCGAGCGGCGGGGATGGTGCCGTCGCGCCAATCGTTGACCCGTTTCCGGATGCTGGCGACCATAGGCAGCCCGTCAACCTCTACGGGTTCGAACCAGCGGACATCGGTGGACTCCTCGGACACTGCCAGTTCCCCGGCAACAGGGCGAGCCAGGAAGCAGATGGAGAACTCTTGCCGTACCTCGCCGTCGTCATAGGCGAAGACGTGACGGGGGTTGGTGTAGGTCCCGACGATGCCGATGATCTCGACATCGAGCCCGGTTTCTTCGCGGGTCTCCCGAATCGCGCAGTCGGGCAATGACTCGCCGATGTGCATGACGCCACCGGGGAGCGCCCACATACCGTTGTCGCGCCGACGCTGAAGCAGGAGGCGCCCGGAGCCGTCGACAACGATGGTGGAAGCGGCCGGAACCAGGCTGTTCGCGGCCGGGGCGTTCGGATCGTCCTCGTAATCCCGCCTACCCATGGCCCTCCTCTTCCCATACCGGGGTGCCCCGCCTCCACAGTTCATCAACCTGAGAAGCGAAGCGATCAAACATGCCGTCGTCCTGGTAACGGCGCAGATGCAGCGTAGGGGCATCGTGCCCGACGCTGTGCGTCAGCAAAGGCGTAACGATCATGTCGTCGTCGAAGCGGAACACGGACAGGTGTGCGTGCCCGTCGCTGTACCTCGTGTCAATGCCCGGCTGGCTTCTGATCTTCTCCAGCTCAGAGAGCGTCACGCGGATGCGCGTCGACAGCGTGAGGGCAGCAGCTTCGTTCTGCTCGCGGGACCGCGTGAGATCGCTGTCAGGATCACCGAGCAGGAAGCGCACTCGGCACCCTTGCGCGGCCTTGCGCCGCAACGCCGCGCCGAATCGGGCCTGTTCGAGCCACAGGAAGTAATTGGTGTAACCGGCGAACGTCAGCTCTCGCTCGGCTTTGCTGATCAACGACTGCCACAGCGAAGCCGGACAGCCGGACCGGTACGGATAGACGGAAACAACCTCACGGTCCGGACCAACCTTGATCGCCTTCTTTGCGGCTGCTGGCCATAACACGGCCTCCTCCTCTCCGAGTGCCTCACAGACGGCCCACCGATGACGAGCCCGGGGAACCCGTCCGGTCTCTGTGATCCATCGGCCGACAGTCTTGATATCGACGCCGCACTTCTCCGCCAACTGACGGTCTGTCATTCGAGCTTGAAGCATGGCACGACGTAACGGTTCGTTCACCAGTACCTCCGGGGACGTTAGGAACGTTTCTCACAATAGATCTACTCCGTGCCTAACGGTCATGGAACGGAGTAGGAACGCGCCACCAGGGGCGGAAGTGTGGGGGATGACTGACGCACAGACCCCCGCGACCGTGGCGACGGTCCGGGGGCGTGGCCACCAACCCCATGGAGGTTGACGACATGCCCAACGCTATCGCGTGGTTCTTCGAATCGCTCCTACACCTATTGCTGCCTGCTCGGGGCCATCACCGGTCCCCCGAGCCGTCACCAGTCGCACGGCCCGTAGACGCGCCGACCATCCGCCTGCCGCGCGTACCCGTGTTGCGGGGTGAGGACATCGAGCTTGTCCGCCCCTACCTCGTGGCGCACGAGCGACGCCAGGAGGAACAGAAGCAACGGGCACGA
Source organism: uncultured Streptomyces sp. (assembly GCA_965654005.1). GTDB lineage: Bacteria > Actinomycetota > Actinomycetes > Streptomycetales > Streptomycetaceae > Streptomyces. The sequence continues at coordinate 4,383 of CBFHCJ010000078.1, forward strand.
CGGCGCGCACCGGTACTCGCGACGTACGGCGTCGACATCGGCCCGCGCCGGATTCACGGCGTGGAGGTGACTGCCTGATGAGCTACGACCGGAACGCCGTCTCCGCGCCCGAGCCGGGTTTGCGGTTGCTGCCGTGGGAGACCGACATGGGCAAGCCGTGCTTTTTGTCCACGAACGGCGCCCCGGACGCGCTTGCCCGGCTCGCGGACGAGATCGAGGCCGAACAGCTGCGCGACGGCGCCGACGTCCTCAAAGGCGCACTGGCCGTCCTGGGCGACGGCAAGGCCGGAGAGTACGCGCTACGGCTCGCCCTTCGTGCGGCAACACAGTGCCTCGGCGATGTGTTGCGCGTTGCCGACAGCCGGGGCGCACGCCTGCCCCGACCGGACGACGACCACGCCGACGACAGCGACGGCGACCAGGACGACGGCGACGGGTCGCAGCTTCCGACCGAGGAGGTCGGATGCGCGCGGGCAAAGGAGACGGCACGATGACCCAGTCGCAGCAGCGCACAAGTACGCGCCCTCGTTTGCCGAAGGGCTGGACTTCCTTCTCCTCACAGCCGGACAGCAACAACGCGGCGCACTGGTACGCGGCTTCCCCGTACCCCGTGGAAGCCCTCAAGGCAGAGAACGGTGAGGCTGCCAGACCGCTGTGTCACACGGTCTCCGCGGCCACGTGGTCCGAGCTGAACGCGGAGGTAGCCGCACAGGTTGAGCTGTACGAGCGGCTTACCGGCGGGGCAGGCGAGTGAGGCCATGCGTGAGTGCGCCACCACGGCCGAAGTGCCGCCGCCTGACCTACTGCTGCTGTCCGCTGCCTGACGTGCGGAAACCCAGGCCAGTCACCTCGGGTTAGGGCAGTACCAGCCATGCGGCCACCCTCCGACACCAAGACGGAGGGTGGCCGTTCGCGTGCCCGCCCGCAGACGGCGACCAGTAGCAATCAGGACGTACTTTCGCACGTAGCTTGCGAGCTGGTCTCCAACGCCGTACGCCACACCAAGGGCCCGGCCGCACTGCGCGTGCGCTGGTCGGCAGGCGTGCTGCGGATCGGAGCGTGGGATGCCAACCCCGAACCGCCGGAGCCGCCCGTGCCGCTCGAGCAGATCGCCGACGCGGAGGAAGGGCGGGGGCTGGGGCTGGTCCGGGCGTGCGCCGACCTGTGGGGCTGGCAGCCGCTGACGAGAGACGGCAACCGGGGGAAGGTCGTATGGTGCGAGCTGGCCGCCGCGTAAGCCGACTCCGGCACTGATTGGCAGATGCGTTCCACCGCCTGGGTGCCCTCCCTTGGGGGTGGCCCACCGAAGGCCTGAAACAGATCTGCCAATCACCGCACAGCGCCTCGGAAGGAACTGCCGTGCGCCGCATCCCTGTAGGGGTGCAGCACGACTATTCGCGGAGTCGGGATCGAGGTGGCCGAGATCGACAGCTTCTGGTCGGCGCTGGAGAGTACGCCCGGCCCGGCCGAACGGTGACGTCGACGAAGTGGGTCCACTTGCCGGCTACGGCCGTATCGGAGCTCGTCACCAACGCCATCAGCTATGCCGCAAGACCGTACGAGATGCGGCTGCGTCGCAGTGCATCTCTCGCTTCTTCGCCACCATGATCTTCGGGCCCGATCGGCGCAGCCGCCTCACAACGGCGCTCGAAGCTGCACGGTCAGCGGACGTCGCCGGCGACCGCATCGCCAGGGAGCGGGCAGCTCTGGAGCGAACCATCAGTGCGATCGGTCAGCGCCAGGGCTTTACACCGCCTTCGGCCTCGCGGTTCGCTACAGCCGGCCCCGCGAAGAAGCGACGGACGGCTCTTCTTCAGCGAGAAGGGCTCGGTCGTCCCGTCCTCGACCTACTACCGCGGATGGCAGGAGGCCCGGCTCCTCGCGCTTCCGCCGGACGTCGCGGCCTCGCCGCTCGCGAGTCGGCCGTACGACCTGCGGCACTCGGCGCTGTCGACGTGGCTCAACGCGGGCGTCGACCCCACCGAGGTCGCCGAGCGTGCCGGCAACAGCGTTGAGGTCCTGCTGACCCGCTACGCGAAGTGCCTCGACGGACGACAGGACGTCGCCAACCGCCGCATCGAGGACCTGCTCCACGAGTACGAGTGACACCTCCTCTTCTCCGAGGCCCCTGGGCATCATGTACCCAGGGGCCTCGGAGAGCCTGAGGGCTCGTAGCGGTCCTCCCTGGCACTGGTCACAGCTCAGGTTCGTGAGCCATCGACTACTGGGGTAGTGCTGTTGTCAGATGGTGGATCATCGCTCCGTGGGTAAGGGTGGCGCCCTCGGGTGGCTGAAGGAGGGGGCTGTGAGTGGCTGTCAGTGAACTGGTGCGCGCCGAGTTGGGGCGGCACGACTGGAAGTCCTTGGCGTGCCTCTGTGGGGACTCCGCTGAGCATGTTCCTCTGCTTTTCGAGACCCTCATCACTGCTGAAACCCCCCACGACATGATCGGATACACCCTCGACGGCCACGTGGAGGCCGACACCAACCTCACGGAGTGCACCGCGCCGGCCGTTGGTGTGATCATGGCCGCGCTGGCAGGCGAACTCTCGGTGCTGGCCCGTGGCGCGCTCCTGCAGACACTGGTGCGCGTTGCTGCAGGTGCGGGGGACGGCGGCGAGTGGCCGACCGGGTGGGCTCTGGAAGATGAATGCCGCGCCAGGGCCCAGGAGGGCTTTTGGCTGCTCGTTCAGATCGGGTTGACGGGCAGCGTGGATGACGCCGACACGGTGGCCGACATCTGCGAGTACTTCGATCTCGGCGACCAGAAGTCTGCCCACTACCAAGCCATGCTGCGCGAGCGCGCGAGGCTGAAGACCAAGCGCAGGGCCAGGCCCTGATGGTGGGAAAGGCCAGCGCGATGCGAGGGTCCGGGCGGCAGAGCTTGAGCGAGGACCAGTTGCTTCGGGAGGCGGCGTGACCTGCGGCGAGGGGCCAAGATCCCGTCCACGCCTCGTCCACGGACCCCGACATACGGCCGCTTGGGGCCGCATACGCCTGCACATACACGAAGACCCCGGCCTCAGCGTTTTCGCTGGTGACGGGGTCTTTGGGCACCTCATAGTGGGTGCCCCCGGCAGGATTCGAACCTGCGCACACGGCTCCGGAGGCCGTTGCTCTATCCCCTGAGCTACGGGGGCGTGTCGGCCGCGTTCTGTGGCGACGGGTAGAACCCTACCAGCTCCTTCGGGGTGATCAGGAACGGTTTCCCGGGCGTTCCGTCGATGAAGGACGACCCGGACGGGTCGGAAGTGGGGAAAACGCGGACGCGGCCCTTTGCGTCGACCTACTCTCGAGTTGTGCCAGGCGCGTCCGGTCGGGTTCTTGTTGTGGACGACAACAAGGTCATCCGGCAGCTGATCAGGGTCAACCTCGAGCTTGAGGGGCTTGAGGTCGTGACCGCGGCCGACGGTGCCGAGTGTCTGGATGTCGTGCATCAGGTGCGGCCCGATGTGGTCACCCTCGATGTCGTGATGCCTCGGCTGGATGGATTGCGGACTGCCGCCCGGCTCCGCGCCGATCCCCGGACCCGGGATCTGCCCCTCGCCATCATCAGCGCCTGTACGCAGTACGAGGTCGAGAGCGGCCTCGACGTCGGCGTCGACGCGTTTCTCGCCAAGCCGTTCGAGCCGTCCGAACTCGTGCGGCTCGTCCAGGAATTGATGGGTCTTCGTGAGCGTCGCGGGCACGTTGACGCAGGGGCGCCCGCCTTCGAGAGCGGCCTCCAGAGCAACCTCCAGAGCGGTCTTGAAAGCGGCCTCGAAAGCGGCCTCGACGTGGGCGGGGCGACCGAGGCCGTCGGTCACGTCGGTCACGTCGGTCACGCCAGTGGTGTCGGTCGTGTCAGGCGGACCGGGCATGTCGATCATGTGGGGCACAGCGGCGGCTGAGCGTCGGTTCGCCGGGCCGGGGCCTCTGCCGAGGTCACCACCTCCATCCATATCCCGCGCCCCGTCCAAACCCGCTCGCATACCCACCCCCCTCCTCCCATACCCTTGTCCCGTGACCCCCGTCGAGCTCTCCCGCACCGTGCTGCACGCGGTGCGTCGTGCCGTCGACGACGGGCAGCTCAGCGTGCCCGTGCCCGTACGTGCCGTGGTCACTCCGCCCGGGCCCGGCGGCCGTGGCGACTACGCCACCAACATCGCCCTTCAGCTTGCTCGTCCGGCCGGGCGAGCCCCCCTCGACGTCGCCGAGATACTGCGCCCCCACCTCCGCGACACGGCCGGTGTCGCCGACGTCGAGATCACCGGGCCCGGCTTCCTCAACATCCATCTCGAACGGGCCGCCGCCAACACCGCCCTCGTCCGCGAGATCCTCGACCCTGGGCCCGGCAACGAAAGCGGCCCCTACGGCCACACCGCCGCCCTCGCCGGCCAAGTGATCACCCTCCGCATCCCCTACGACATCCGCGCCGAAGTCGTCGCCGACACCCTCGTCCGGATCATCGCCACCCAGGGCGGCCGGGCCGAGGTCGAGCACGCGCGCCCCGGGGAGCCCCTCGACCTCCGGCCCGTCCCGGCGCCCGAGGACCCCGCCCCCCCCGGGCCCGTCGCCGCCCGCTGGCCCCTGCGGCACCCCGCCGCCCACGACCGGCCTCGGATCACCGCCGACCATCTGCTGCAGCGCGAGAGCAACCCCCTCTTCCGCGTTCGCTACGCCCACGCCCGCGCCCGCGCGCTCAGTCGTAATGCCGCGCGCCTCGGCTTCGACGCCGTCCCCGGTGACGTATCCGGTCAAGTGCCCGATCACGTATCCGGTCACGTATCCGGTCAGGTGCCCGATCACGTATCCGGTCAGGTGCCCGGTCACGTATCCGGTGGCGTATCCGACACAGCCCGCCCCGCATGCGACGGCGCCGCCGCCGACGTGCCGGACGTGACCGCGATCCCCCTCCTCCACGCCCTCGCTGACTACCCCAACGCCCTCACCCAGGCGGCCGCCCACCGCGCGCCCGATCGGCTCGCCCGTCACCTCGTCGTCGTCGCCGATGCTCTGCTCGCCTTCCAGCACACCGTGCTCCCACTCGGCGACGAGAAACCCTCGGCCGCCCACCGGGCCCGGCTCGCCCTCGCCGAAGCCGTCGGGACGGTGCTGGCCGGCGGCCTGTCCCTGCTCGGCATCAGCGCACCCGACCACCTTTGAGAGATCTGAGAAAGCACCCGCCATGAGTCGTTCCGCACACCCCGCCGGGCCCCGCCACGCCGACGTCCTCCCCGACGGCCACTACTCCGTCCCGCCCACCGACCTCAACACCCTCGACCCCAAGGTGTGGGCCCAGACCGTGGGCCGGGACCCCCAAGGCGTCGTCCGTGTGGGTGGCCTCGATGTGAAGACCCTTGCCGAGCGGTTCGGCACCCCCGCCTACTTCCTCGACGAGGCCGACTTCCGGGCTCGGGCGCGGGCCTGGCGTACCGCCTTCGGGCAGGACGCCGACGTCTTCTACGCGGGGAAGGCGTTTCTCTCCCGTGCCATCGTGCGCTGGCTGTACGAGGAAGGGCTCAACCTCGACGTGTGCTCCGGCGGTGAGCTCGCCACCGCCCTCTCCGGCGGTATGCCCGCCGACCGCATCGCCTTCCACGGCAACAACAAGTCCACGGAAGAGATCGAGAGGGCCGTACACGCCGGCGTCGGGCGGATCGTCCTCGACTCCTTCCAGGAGATCGTGCGGGTCGCGCACATCGCCTCCTCCCTCGGTAAGCGGCAGCGGGTGCAGATCCGCATCACCGTCGGGGTCGAGGCGCACACCCACGAGTTCATCGCCACCGCCCACGAGGACCAGAAGTTCGGTATCCCGCTCGCCGACGGGCAGGCCGCCGAGGCCGTGCGCCGTGCCCTGCAGCTCGACGGGCTCGAGCTCATCGGGATTCACAGTCATATCGGGTCGCAGATCTTCGACATGTCGGGCTTCGAGGTCGCCGCCCATCGCGTCGTCGGGCTCCTCAAGGACATCCGTGACGAGCACGGCATCGAGCTTCCCGAGATCGACCTCGGCGGCGGCCTCGGGATCGCGTACACGAGTGACGACGATCCCCGTGAACCCCACGAGATCGCCAAGACCCTGACCGAGATCGTTTCGCGCGAGTGCGAGGCCGCCAAGCTCCGCACCCCCCGCATCTCCGTCGAGCCCGGGCGCGCCATCGTCGGGCCGACCGCCTTCACGCTGTACGAGGTCGGCACCATCAAGCCCCTCGACGGGCTGCGCACATACGTCTCCGTCGACGGCGGCATGTCCGACAACATCCGCACCGCGCTCTACGACGCCGAGTACAGCGTCGCCCTCGTCTCCCGTGTCTCCGACGCCGAGCCCATGCTGGCCCGCGTCGTCGGCAAGCACTGTGAGAGTGGGGACATCGTGGTCCGCGACGCGTTCCTGCCGGCCGACGTGGCGCCCGGTGACCTTCTCGCCGTGCCCGCCACCGGCGCGTACTGCCGCTCCATGGCCAGCAACTACAACCACGTGCTCCGGCCGCCCGTCATCGCCGTGAACGACGGGGAGGCGCGAGTGATCGTCCGTCGTGAGACGGAGGAGGATCTGCTGCGTCTCGACGTCGGGTGACGGCAATACCCGTCCGAACAGCACCCGCGGCGAAAGATCTCCTGTCTTTCGCCGCCGTCAAAATGAAATAGATGTCTCACGATCCGGACCAGGGGCAGAAAGTCCGGTTCGGTGAGTGAGACTGGTCCAACCGTAGACCGCATGAGGAAACGAGGTCGGATGATGCGTACGCGTCCGCTGAAGGTGGCGCTGCTGGGCTGTGGGGTTGTCGGCTCAGAGGTGGCGCGCATCATGACGACGCACGCCGACGACCTCACGGCCCGGATCGGGGCCCCCGTCGAGCTGGCGGGGGTCGCGGTCAGAAGGCCCTCCAAGGTGCGCGAGGGCATCCCCGCCGACCTCATCACCACCGACGCCACCGCCCTCGTCAAACGCGGGGACATCGACGTCGTGGTCGAGGTCATCGGCGGCATCGAGCCTGCCCGGACCCTCATCACCACCGCCTTCGAGCACGGGGCGTCCGTCGTGTCCGCGAACAAGGCCCTCCTCGCCCAGGACGGGGCCGCCCTGCACGCCGCGGCGGAAGAGAACGACAAGGACCTCTACTACGAGGCCGCCGTCGCCGGTGCCATCCCGCTGATCCGGCCGCTGCGCGAGTCTCTCGCCGGTGACAAGGTCAACCGGGTGCTCGGCATCGTCAACGGGACGACCAACTTCATCCTCGACAAGATGGACTCGACCGGGGCCGGGTATCAGGAGGCGCTCGACGAGGCCACCGCCCTGGGGTACGCGGAGGCCGACCCGACCGCCGACGTCGAGGGGTTCGACGCCGCCGCCAAGGCCGCCATCCTCGCCGGGATCGCCTTCCACACGCGTGTGCGCCTCGACGACGTGTACCGCGAGGGCATGACGGAGGTCACCGCCGCCGACTTCGCCTCGGCGAAGGGGATGGGCTGCACCATCAAGCTGCTCGCCATCTGTGAGCGGGCCGCCGACGGGGGTTCGGTCACCGCGCGCGTGCACCCCGCCATGATTCCGCTGACCCACCCGCTCGCCTCCGTGCGCGGCGCGTACAACGCCGTCTTCGTCGAGTCGGATGCCGCGGGTCAGCTCATGTTCTACGGGCCGGGGGCCGGCGGTGCGCCGACCGCCTCCGCCGTGCTCGGCGACCTCGTGGCCGTCTGTCGCAACCGGCTCAGCGGTTCCACCGGGCCCGGTGAGTCCGCGTACGCGGCCCTGCCCGTATCGCCCATGGGCGATGTCGTCACGCGCTACCACATCAGCCTCGACGTCGCCGACAAGCCGGGAGTTCTCGCCCAGGTCGCCACCGTGTTCGCCGAGCACCAGGTCTCGATCGATACGGTTCGCCAGCAGGGCAAGGACGGCGAGGCCTCCCTCGTCGTCGTCACACACCGTGCGTCCGACGCGTCCCTGACCGGGACCGTCGAGGCGCTGCGCAGCCTCGACACCGTGCGGGGTGTCGCCAGCATCATGCGGGTTGAAGGAGAGTAACCAGCAATGACCCACCAGTGGCGCGGAATCATCGAGGAGTACCGGGACCGGCTGCCGGTGTCCGACAGCACGCCGGTCGTCACGCTCCGAGAGGGCGGTACGCCGCTCGTGCCCGCGCAGTTGCTCTCGGAGCGCACGGGCTGCGAGGTCCACCTGAAGGTGGAGGGCGCCAACCCCACCGGGTCCTTCAAGGACCGCGGCATGACCATGGCCATCAGCAAGGCCAAGGAGGAGGGGGCGAAGGCCGTCATCTGCGCCTCCACCGGCAATACGTCCGCCTCCGCCGCGGCCTACGCCGTACGCGCCGGGATGGTGTCGGCCGTTCTGGTGCCTCGGGGCAAGATCGCGCTCGGCAAGATGGGCCAGGCCCTCGTGCACGGCGCGAAGATCCTCCAGGTCGACGGCAACTTCGACGACTGCCTCACCCTTGCGCGGGAGCTCAGCGACAACTACCCCGTCGCGCTGGTGAATTCGGTCAATCCGGTACGTATCGAGGGGCAGAAGACCGCGTCCTTCGAGATCGTCGACATGCTCGGGGATGCCCCCGACATCCATGTCCTGCCGGTCGGCAACGCGGGCAACATCACGGCCTACTGGAAGGGCTACACGGAGTACGCCGCCGACGGAGTGGCCGGGCGGACCCCCCGAATGTGGGGTTTCCAGGCATCCGGCAGCGCCCCCATCGTGCGCGGTGAGGTCGTCAAGGACCCGTCGACCATCGCCACCGCGATCCGCATCGGCAACCCGGCGTCCTGGCAGTACGCCCTGGCGGCGCGGGACGAATCGGGCGGTCTCATCGATGAGGTGACGGACCGTGAAATTCTGCGTGCCTACCGGCTGTTGGCCGCCCAGGAGGGCGTCTTCGTCGAGCCCGCGTCCGCCGCGTCCGTCGCCGGTCTGCTGAAGGCCGTCGAGCAGGGCAAGGTCGACCCGGGGCAGCGGATCGTGTGCACCGTCACCGGGAACGGCCTCAAGGACCCCGACTGGGCCGTCGCGGGCGCCCCGCAGCCGGTCACGGTCCCGGTCGACGCGGCGGCGGCGGCCGAACGGCTCGGGCTCGCGTAACCTGTCCACCGACAGGGGATAACCCTTTACGGCACCCGACAGGGGGGTGCACACGGGGCATACGACACGCATCGTGCGCCTCCTGTGCGCCCTATGTCGCCACAGAACCTTCCTTCGATAAGCTGTACTGAACCCGCCCGCCGTATATGCCGCGGTGCCGCGCCGTCTTTGCGGCCTTCGGGTCTTTCGCACATATCGACGTACACATCGACCCACGTATCGACGCACGTATCGAATCGATTGTCATTTCGACAGTTATTCGATCATTACGCAGCTCAAGGAGAGTCAACGAGCGATGGCCGGTCCAGCGTTCCGCGCCGCCGCCGTCCGGGTGCGCGTCCCCGCCACCAGCGCCAACCTCGGTCCGGGCTTCGACGCCCTGGGCCTTGCGCTGGGGCTCTACGACGACGTGGTCGTCCGGGTGGCCGACTCCGGGCTGCACATCGACATCGCGGGTGAGGGCAGCGAGACCCTTCCGCGTGACGAGAGTCATCTTCTCGTACGATCCCTGCGTACCGCCTTCGATTCCCTGGGCGGGCAGCCGCGCGGCCTGGAAATCGTCTGCGCCAACCGCATTCCGCACGGCCGGGGCCTTGGCTCCTCCTCCGCCGCGATCTGCGCCGGCATCGTCGCCGCCCGCGCCGTGACCATAGGCGGCGACAGCCGGCTCGACGACGCCGCGCTGCTGGAGCTCGCCACCGAGATCGAGGGACACCCGGACAACGTCGCGGCCTGTCTCCTCGGTGGTTTCACGCTCTCCTGGATGGACCGCGGCGCCGCCCGCGCGATCCGCATGGACGCCGAAGATTCCATCGTTCCGGTGGTTTTCGTGCCCGGAAAGCCGGTCCTGACCGAGACCGCGCGCGGACTGCTCCCGCGCACCGTGCCGCACGTCGACGCCGCCACCAACGCGGGCCGTGCCGCCCTCCTCGTCGAGGCCCTGACCAGGCGGCCCGAGCTGCTGCTGCCCGCCACCGAGGACCGTCTGCACCAGGAGTACCGCGCCCCGGCCATGCCGGAGAGCGCGGCGCTGGTGGAGCGGCTGCGGGCCGACGGGATCCCCGCGGTGATCTCCGGCGCGGGCCCCACGGTCCTGGCCCTGGTCGACGCGGACAGCGCCGACAAGGTGGCCGACTCGGCGGGCGACGGTTGGGCCGCCAACCGGCTGGATCTGGACAGCCAGGGAGCGAGCGTGCTGCCGCTGGCACCCACCGGCGACATTTAGAAGCGCACGGTTGCCGGATTTCGAGAGGGGGAATGTTTGTTGGATCCGGTAGTGTTAACCTCAAGTCTGCACCAGGCCCAGCCATGGCGAGGTGCTTCGTGTCCCAGTCCGGGACGAACCTTCTTCCGGGAGCCTCCCACGCCGCACTGTGTTTCGTATCTCGTACCTGAGCCGTACGTCGTACGCGGACACTGAGCGGTTTGCCGAGCACGCTCCGGAATCGGCGCGACCGAGCCGCCTGACACAAAACCGGGTGCCACGGTTTCGGGAAGCGCCAATCACCAGATATTTCCTCCGCCGCTTTGGCGGACCACCGCCCCGGCGCGGTCCTCACAGACGAGACCGAAGCCGGACAGCACAACCGGTCGCCGAGCCAGACAGGCCGACGTCCGCTCCAGGGAAGGACCCTTCGTGAGCGACACCACCGATCTGATGGGCGCACGTGTCGAGGAGACCGCTGCCGCGCCCGCCACGGACGCCTCTGCGCCTGCCACCGGTGCCGGCTCCCGGCGGCGCCGCGGTACCGGCCTCGAGGGCATGGTGCTGGCCGAGCTGCAGCAGGTCGCATCCGGCCTCGGCATCAGGGGCAC
>CBFHCJ010000079.1:0-15205 GCA_965654005.1 uncultured Streptomyces sp.
GGCCTTCGCCCTGACCGAACCGGGCGCCGGGTCGGACGCGGGGGCGCTGTCCCTCACGGCCGATCGCGAGGGCCGGTCCGGCTGGCGCCTCACCGGTGAGAAGTGCTGGATCTCCAACGCCCCCGAGGCCGACTTCTACACCGTCTTCGCGCGCACCACCCCCGGTGCCGGCGCCCGCGGCGTGACCGCGTTCCTCGTCCCTGCCGACCGCCCCGGCCTGACCGGCGCCCCGCTCGACATGCTCTCGCCGCACCCCATCGGCGCCCTCACCTTCGACGCCGTGCCCGTGACCGCGGACGACGTCCTCGGGGAGCCCGAGCGCGGCTTCCAGGTCGCGATGGGGACCCTCAACCTGTTCCGGCCCAGCGTCGGCGCCTTCGCGGTCGGCATGGCGCAGGCGGCCCTCGACGCGACGCTCACCCACACCGCCGGACGGGACGCCTTCGGCGGCAAACTGAGGGACCTTCAGGCCGTCTCCCACCAGGTCGCCGAGATGGCCCTGCGCACCGAGGCGGCCCGCCTCATGGTCTACGCGGCGGCGACGGCGTACGACGAAGGCGACCCGGACGTCCCGCGGCGTGCCGCCATGGCGAAGCTGCTGGCCACCGAGACCGCGCAGTACGTCGTCGACGCCGCCGTCCAGTTGCACGGCGCCCGCGCCCTGCGCCGCGGCCACCTCCTCGAACACCTCTACCGCGAGGTGCGCGCACCACGCATCTAAGAGGGTGCGAGCGAGGTCCAGCGCGGCATCATCGCCAAGGAGTCGTACGCCACCGTGGAGGCCCCGTGACCGCCGAGCGCATCAACCCGCCCGCTCTCTGCCCACCCACCGGTTTCTCGCACGCGGTGGTCGCCACCGGCACCCGGGTGGTCTTCCTGGCGGGCCAGACCGCCCTCGACGGGGACGGCAAGGTGGTCGGCGAGACCCTTCCCGAACAGTTCGAGCGGGCCCTGACCAATCTGCTGACCGCCCTGCGCGCCGCCGGAGGCACCCCCGCCGACCTCGCCCGGGTCACCGTCTATGCCACCGACGTCGGCGGCTACCGCACCCATGCCCCCGAACTCGGCCGCATCTGGCGTCGGTTGGCGGGCCGTCACTACCCCGCGATGGCCGTCGTGGGGGCCGCCCGCCTCTGGGACGGGGAGGCCCTGGTGGAACTGGACGGCTTCGCCGTACTTCCGTAGCCCCACGCAACGCCTTCGCGGCGGGCCGCCGCATCCGCCGCCGCTTGCCGGCGCGCCGCCGCCGTGCCGCCCGGCGGCGCGCAGCGTCGGCACGGTGGTCTGAGCGTCTTCGCTATACGGAAGCCACGACCTGGCCGGACATGACCTCGGGAGGGTTGGGGAGCAGCGACGCGAGGTTGTCCCGCACGAAGACCGCCGCCTTCTTGATCGATTCCTCGGCGCCCACCTCGCTTTCGAAGACGCTGGTGGAGATCATGGTTCCGTTACCCGCGTCGACCCAGTAGTAGGCCAGGAGACCAGGGATCCGACGGATGAGCGGCACGAATCCCTCGTTCACCCGACGCCCTGCCTCGGCCGGATCGGTCACCCCTGTGTACCGTCTGACGGCTGCGTACACGGCTGATCTCCTCACGAGTCCGGGGAATCTGTTGCGGAGGCCGTACCCCTGCGACGTGTGCTTCGCGCGCGAGTCGTCCGGCAATCACCGGAAGGGGCCAGCCGGTGATCCGAATGGCGGCCTTTGTCGCTCCGCCCGCCGACTCATCAAATCCGCCCGCCGGAAGCGTGACACCATCCGGGCACAGCCCTGACGCCTGCGACGACGGGCGGTGCGGACTCACCGCCGAGGGGGTGAAGGTCACGCAAGGACTGACCCGGGGCGGCATCACGGCGGCCCCCACCTGGACCGGCTCCTACTGCCGCTTGCCGACCAGTTCCTCGTACAGCTTGCGCTTCTCCGCCGTGTCCTTGGCTTTTTCCAGCTTGGCCAGCCAGTCGCGTTTGATCTTCCTGAGGAAGGAGTGCCAGCTCTCGCCGCCCATGCCCATCTTCCCCAGCTCCACGAGGCGTTGGTTGTTCTTCATCTTGCCGGTGCCGATCTTGTCCTGCTTGTGGCCGTGCAGGACGGACTCGGGGTTGGCGGTCGCCTCCGTGGAGCGGATGCCGTGGTGATAGCCGACGGGGCTGTCCGCGTGGGGCGCGATCGTCTCGATGCCGACCAGCAAAGAGCCGTCCTTCCATACCGTAGGTGCGGCGAAGACCAGCAGCATATGGCCGTAGGAGCCGTTGGGGAGGATGACGTCGCCGTTCCAGTCCTTCGTTCCGAAGCCGCCGCCCGCGAGGTTGGCCGCCAGCATCAGCGGGCTTGCCACGCCGGGGAGGAACGTCGAGGCCATGTTCGTCAGCGACGCCATGACGCCGCCCTTCTCCTCGAAACGGGCGGGCTCGCCGTACACGTTCTTGCCGATGGAGGAGCGGTGCGTGGCGAAGTCGCGATGCACCGCGAGGTCGTGCGGGACGCCGCCCCGGGTCACGCCCAGGAAGTCGAGCAGTTGGTGTGGTCTGTCCTTTCCCCGCAGGGCCGGGATGCGGATGTTGACGCGGCCGCCGTGGGCCAGCGCCCGGACGACGTCGCCCTCCTTGTAGTCGATGTGCTCGCCCTCCTGCGCGTACTGCAAGCCGTGCCGCAGCACCAGCAGAACGTTGGTCAGGACGTTTCGCGCGAAGGCGTCCTGCACCTTCATTTCGTCATGCTCGTAGTCGGCGGCCGACTCGTGCTTCTGGTCCTCGCGCACGCCCTCCGGGAACAGTGTGTCGACCGTCGTTTCCCGGATCTGATGGTCCCGTTCGTCCTCCAGGGCCCGCCGTTCGGGATGGTCGGGCGGTAGCCCCTGGGTCCGCATGAAACGGCCCAGCGTGTAGGCGGGACTGTTCGGTATGGGGGCACCGCCGGCCGGCCTCTGGGTCTGGAAGGCGAGCGTCGCGGCGAGGATGCGCCGTCCCGGGCTCAGCTTCAGCCAGTTCGAGTAGTCGGCGCGCTCCTGCTCCGCGGCCTCGGCCTCGTTCCGACTCTTGCCGACGGCGATTCGCCTGCCCTCCGCGATCGTGCCGATGCCCACGCTGTTCAGCCAGGCCGGTCGCTGCTCAGACAGGATCTCGATGTCCCGGAGTTCCTCCGGCCCGAAGATCTCGCCGACGACCAGCCGCCGCTCCAGGACCCGCTGCAACCGGGTCGTGTCCGGCAGCCAGCCCTCGGGCCATTTCTTGTGCGGCTCCCAGACGTTGAACTTCCGTTTCTTCTGGATCGCGTGCTCTTCGAGTGACGCCGCGAGCCGGACGATCACCGCGTTCGGGTCGGTGGACGCCTGCAGTGCCGCCTCGTCGGCCGGGGGAGCGGGCGCGTTGGTCTCAGCCTCGGCCTGCATCATCCGCTGGACCGTCGCCGTCACCGCCTGGTTCCCGGCCGCCCGCTGAAGCGCCAACAGGCCGGTGGGGTCGTCCACGGTCCGCGGCGGGGTTCTCGGCCGCGTCTGCTCGGTTTCCCGGTGCTGCTGCCGCTGTGCGTGCATCCCCCCAGACTGACCGCCGCCCGCCCGCGGCTGAAGAGTCGCGGAGGCGTCCACGGGGGCAGAGCCACTGCCCCCACGGTCCACCTGGTGGCGTACATGAGGAAGTAGGCCCAGGCGGCGGCGCAGATGCGCGAGCTGCTTCCCGCCGCGCACCCGGGCGGATCGCCCGGTTGGACATCCGCAGACGCGACCGAAGATCATCTTGCACGGGCGTTGCACAAGCCGAATAGCGCAGGAGTCACGCGGCCCTCGTGCAGGCGCTCCGGACCGCGATGCGGATCTTGGAACCGGCTCCCACGATCCGCTGCACGTACTTACGCAGAGTAAACGCAGGGTCGGCGTGTCCGAGCCGATCCGCGAGTGTGTACACGTCTACCCCGCCGTTGATCGTCATCGACGCGTACAGGTGTCGAAGGGCGTGCATCATCTTGTCGCGGGACTTCTCCCAGCGCCGTTCCTTCGCGTTGGGGTCAAGAGGCTTGATGAGGCCGGCCGCCGCCAGAGCGGGTTTCCGGCGGTAGGAGTTGAACCAATTCGACTGAATGGCGGTCTTCTCCCGAAGATTGTCGAAGACCAGGCGCAGTGTGGAACTTTCGAGCAGCCGACGACGGTCGTGCAGCCAGTCCAGCGAAGACGACGCGTTCACGTCCTGAGGGGGTGCGGATCACGTCGCAGGAGCAGCCACCCGGCCCCCGCCTGGTCCGCTGTGGCCACGAGCAGCCTGCCCGCTGCGGATCGAGTCCGCGGACGATCCGGTCCAGCGCCAGGCCGACATCGGGAAAGGCGACCGGCGGCAGCCCGACCCCATGCGGAATGACCGCGCCGCCCGCGTTGGTTACCTCCACCCAGCACTCGACCGGCTCTCGCCGGAGAGCGGAGGGCAACTCCCCGGGGTGCGTGATCTGCGCCAATCCAGGGCGTTGAGTGCTTCGCGCGTCGTCATGATCCCAGAGTGCCAGGCGGGTACGACTGAGGTGACCAAAGCGCGCAGCAGGCGGAGCAGACGCACGGGCGGATGTGGGTGGCTTGTCGCCGAGCGCCCGGCGCCATACCGCACCGGGCGCGGCCGACTCACCAACTGCTCTTGCGCACCCCGGGGAGTTCGCCGGCGTGCGCCATCTGGCGCAGGCGGATGCGGGAGAGTCCGAACGCTCCGACATATCCGCGCGGACGGCCGTCGACGGAGTCCCGGTTGCGCAGCCGCGTCGCACTGGCGTCGCGCGGTTGGCGCCGCAACTCGCTTACAGCGTCGGCGCGTTCCGCGTCGGTGGAGGAGACGCTGCCGATCACGGCCTTGAGGGCGGCGCGGCGGGCGGCGTACCGGATGACGATGGCGCGGCGCTGCTCGTTCTTGGCGATCTTGCTCTTCTTGGCCATCAGACCTTCCCTCCCCGGGCCCGGATGCGCCGGACAGCGGCCTCGATGCCGATCGCATCGACGGTCTTGATGCCCTTGGCGCTCAGGGTGAGGCGGACGTGTCGGCCCTCGCCGGCCAGCCAGTAGCGCTTGTGCTGGATGTTGGGGTCGAACCGGCGCTTGGTGCGCCGGTGCGAGTGGGAGACGGCGTTGCCGAAGCCTGGTTGCCGGCCGGTGAGTTGGCAGTGGGCTGACATGGCGTTCCTTCGATGTCGGAAGCGGGTGGCGCGGGCCACGCTACCCCTAGATGAAAATGAAAACCACTTCGGTGTACTGTGCGGAGCATGGCCCGCAACGAACTGCGTCCGATCGTCAAGCTCAAGTCCACCGCCGGAACCGGCTACACCTACGTGACCCGCAAGAGCCGCCGCAACGACCCCGACCGGCTCCGACTGCGCAAGTACGACCCCGTCGTCGGCCGGCACGTTGAATTCCGAGAGGAGCGCTGACCGGTATGAAGTCCGGCATCCACCCGCCCTACGGCCCCGTCGTCTTCCGCGACCGCAGCGCCGACTTCGCCTTCCTCACTCGCTCCACCGTCACCAGCGACAAGACGGTGCAGTGGGAGGACGGCAACACCTATCCCGTCGTCGACGTCGAGGTCTCCTCGGCCAGCCACCCCTTCTACACCGGCAACCAGCGCGTGCTGGACACCGCCGGACGCGTCGAGCGCTTCGAGCGGCGCTTTGGACGGAGGCCGAAGTGAACGAGCACTCCGGCCACCTCCCGGTCGTGATCGTCTGCGGCCTGCACACCGAGGCCCGCCGAGCCGTCGTCGAGGAACTGCTGCGCTCCCGGCCCGGTGCCGTCGCCCTCCACCACGACCTGTCGTCCGCGACCGACAACTCTGTGCTGCGGACCGTCCGCGATGCGCACGAGCTACTGGACAGCGGCGAGACCCCGCTGGTCAACGACTGCGCCTGCTGCGCCCTGCGCGAAGATCTGGTGCCCGAACTCGCGCGCCTGGCCGAGTCCGGCGACCACCCCCTGGCCGTCGTCGAACTGTGGGACTCCGTCGAACCGCAGGCCATGGCCGGCGTCATCGCCGCCTCCGGCCACCCGCTCCACCTCACCGGCGTGACCACCTCGGTCGACCCCGAACTGGTGCTGGCCTTCATCGCCAACGGCGACGACCTCGCCGAGGCCGGCCTCGCCGCCGCGCCGGGCGACCAACGCACGATCGCCGACACCTTCGCCCGCCAGATCGAATACCCGGGCGTCATCGCAGTCGTCGAGGGGACCTCCGGCGACGAGTCGGCTGCGGACGGGAGCGACCACGCGCTGCTCGCCCAGCTCACCCCCGGCGCCCGGCTCATGCCGCCGGGCGTCGGGCTGACGGACCTGCTGTTGTCCGGCTTCGACATCGACGCCGCCGCCGCCCGGCAGCACCCGGCCTGCGCGCTGCTGCCCCAGGAAGCCGACGAACACGGCGTCGCCACTTTGGTCTGGCGGCACCGCCGGCCCTTCCACCCGCAACGGCTCTACGCCGCACTTGAGGACCTGACCTGCGCTGCGGCCCGCAGCCGCGGCCGGTTCTGGCTGGCGGACCGGCCGGACACCCTGCTGTCGTGGGACGCGGCCGGCGGTGCCCTGTGCGTGGAATCCGCCGGACCTTGGCTCGCCGCCCTGCCCGACGCGGCGTGGGACATGGTCCCGCCCGAACGCCGGATCGCCGCCTCCCTCGACTGGCACCCCGAACACGGCGACCGCGGCCAGCACCTGACGTTCACCTCACCCGGGCTCGACCGCGACGGCCTGACAGCGCTGTTGGAATCCTGCCTGCTCACCGACCACGAATACGCCGGCGGCGCCGCTGCCTGGGCACGCCTGCCCAAGGCATTCGACGAACTCCTCGACCCCGTTCCCTGAGCCCCCACCCGACGAAAAGACTGATCAACCATGCCCCGACGACCGGTCGGCAAGGCCCGCGAAAGTGCCCGCAGGCGCGTCAATCCCCTCGACGCCGCTGGCATCACCTACATCGACTACAAGGACACCACGCTGCTGCGAAAGGAGCCGGTGTCCCAGCGGGTGGTGGCCAGGGAGGCGCCGGTGCGGGCGGCGAGGCCCTTGACGAAGGCCCAGCCGGTCAGCGGCTGGGTGTCGGGGATCTGCGCGGTCAGCACGCGTGCGGCTTCCAGGGGCAGGCAGCCGGCCAGGTCAACGCGTTCCTCGCCGGTCAGCTGGCGCCCCAGTCCGGCAAGGACCAGGCGGACGGCTTCGTCGGCTTTCTCGCGGGTGGGGTAGGCGCCCTCGTAGCGGACCTTCTCCAGCATCTGCTCGTATGCCGTCCCGTACGGCTGCCGGGACGGTGCGTGCCGGTCGGAGATCACTGGGGTGGTTGCCTTTCTTGTGTGGCCGGTGTTCGGGCACCGGCGTGCGGGATGGTCAGGTGGGCTGGGGGCGGCCGAAGAGCAGGTCGTAGCCGACGGGGAGCTGGAGCAGGATCTGGCCCAGCAGATCCTCGCCGGCGGCGTCGGCGGCGGTGGACAGCACGGCGCTGACGTCCCAGGCCGCGGTCTGCTCGGTGGCGCCCTCGATCCACGCGGCGGTTGCGCGGACGAACCGCTCCGGGGGCAGCGGCTCGGCGCTCCGCAGCGGGTTGAGCAGGATCAGGGCGAACTCCTCAGGCAGGCGCGCCGCCAGCTGGGCGCGGATGTCGCCGACCAGGTGCGCGCCGAGGAGGGCGAGCACCACACGGGCCGCGCGCTCGGCTTCCTCCAGAGTGTCGTACTCGCCGCGCTCTTTCACGTGGCGCAGGAGCGTTTCGCGTCGCAGAGTCATCTCAGCCGCCGCCCCTTCTTCTTCGGTCTGCCCGAGAGGGGTGCGGAGGGCGGGGTGAGGGGGAGATCAGGTGCCCGTCCTCCGCACCCGTCCGGCCGGTGTCAGCCGGAGATCTCCTTGCGGCCGGATCCGACGCCGATGGAGATCTTGCGGGGCTTGGCGCGCTCGGCGATCGGGATGCGCAGGGTGAGCACGCCCGCGTCGTAGTCGGCCTGGATGTGCTCCGTGTCGAGGGTGTCTGCGAGCACGATCTGGCGGGAGAAGACACCCAGTGGCCGCTCGGACAGTTCCATCTGCACGTCGTCGGACTTCGCCACCGGCCGCCGCTCGGCCTTGACGGTGAGCATGTTCCGCTCGACGTCGATGTCGATCGCGTCGGCGGTGACGCCCGGAAGGTCGAAGGCCACCACATACTCGTCGCCCTCGCGGTAGGCGTCCATCGGCATCGCCGACGGCCGGGACCAGGTGCCCGGGCCCATCAGCTGCTGCGCCAGCCGGTCCAGCTCACGGAAGGGGTCAGTGCGCATCAACATCGTGAAAACACCTCCAGCAGGTTCAGGCAGTTGCTGCCAATGCGCTCACTGACACCGTTGTAGCATTGTCATCCAATGGATGACAAACATGATGTCATCTAGGTGATGACAATCCGAGGGGGGTGCCCGTGACCGCAGCCGACCAGCCGTCCACGACCAGTACCGACGCCCACAGCCCGGCGTCCTTCCTCGCCGCCACGGCGGCCCTCGCCGCCATAGACGACGCGCTGCGCGAAGCCCAGCACGAGACCCCCGACGCCGCCGGGCCCGGTCCCGAGCAGGCGCTGGCCTCCCTGATGCTGCTGCGGCAGGTGCGCGAGCAGCTCGCCGGCTGGGAGACCGGCCTGATCGAAACCGCCCGCGACGCGGGCGCCAGCTGGGCCGACCTCGCCGGCCCCCTCGGCGTCGCCAGCCGCCAAGCCGCCGAACGCCGCTACCTGCGCGGCCGCCCCGGCGCCGTCGGCACCACCGGCGAGCAGCGCGTGACGGCCACCCGCCAGGCCAGGGCCGCCGAACGCGCCACCGCCACCTGGGCCCGCGCCAACGCCGCCGACCTGCGCCGCCTCGCCGGACAGATCACCGCGCTCGCCCACCTCGGGCCCGAAGCGCGCTCAGCCCGGGCCGCCCTGCATGCCGCTCTCGGTGCCCCCGACGCCGCCGACCTCATTGCGCCCCTGGCCGGCATGCGTCCCTACCTCGATGCCCGCCACACCGGCCTCGTCGAATCCCTGGACGCCCTCGAAGGCCGGCGCACGACGACAGCCGCTGACGATGACTGACTCCCACCACGCAGAGTCACATCATGCGGATGCGGTCCGGCCCACCCCGAACCACGCCGACGGCGGGCAACGGCCCGTCTCGGCCCGAGTCCAAGTCCGTTCATGACGTTCCCACAGAAAGAGACCCACATGGGCAGCAGTGTCGAGACACTGGAATTCCAGGCCGAGACCCGCCAGTTGCTCCGACTGGTGATTCACTCGATCTACTCGAACAAGGACATCTTCCTGCGCGAGCTGATCTCGAACGCCTCCGACGCCTTGGACAAGCTGCGGCTGGAATCGCTGACCGACTCCAGCCTCACCGAGATCGACGCCACCCACCTGCACATCTGGTTGGAGGTCGACAAGGACGCCCGCACACTGACCGTCCGTGACAACGGGATCGGCATGTCCCGGGACGATCTCGTGGAGCTGATCGGCACGATCGCCAAGTCCGGCACCGCCGGCCTGCTGGAGAAGATCAAGGAGTCCAAGGACGCCGCCACGGCCGAGAGCCTGATCGGGCAGTTCGGCGTCGGCTTCTACTCGGCGTTCATGGTTGCCGACAAGGTCACCCTGCGCACCCGGCGGGCCGGCACCGACTCCGGCACCCAGTGGGAGTCCGACGGCGAGGGCACCTACGACCTCCAGGCCGTCGACGGCCTGCCCGTGGGCACCTCGGTCACCCTGCACCTCAAGCCCGCCGACAGCGAGGACGGGCTCGCCGACTACCTCTCCGAATCGAAGATCCGCCAGATCGTCAAGCAGTACTCGGACTTCATCCGCTGGCCGATCCGGATGGCCACCGAGCGCACCGACGGCGAGGGCGAGACCACCCGCGACATCGACACGCTCAACTCGATGAAGGCGCTGTGGGCCCGGCCGCGCAGCGAGGTGACCGAGGACGAGTACAACGAGTTCTACCAGCAGATCAGCCACGACTGGCTGGCACCGGCCGAGACGATCCATATGCGCGCCGAAGGCACCTTCGAGTACGAGGCACTGCTGTTCATCCCCTCACAGGCACCCTTCGACCTGTTCTCCCGCGAGACCAAGCCCGGCGTGCAGCTGTACGTCAAGCGTGTGTTCATCATGGACGACTGCGAAGCGCTCATGCCCAACTACCTGCGCTTCGTCAAGGGTGTCGTGGACGCCCACGACCTGTCGCTGAACGTCTCCCGCGAGATCCTCCAGCACGACCGACAGATCCGCGGCGTACGCCGGCGCCTGGTCAAGAAGGTCCTCGGCGCCATCAAGGACATGCAGTCCAAGGACGCCGAGCGCTACGCGAAGGTATGGGCCCAGTTCGGCCGGGCGCTGAAGGAAGGCCTGGTCGAGGACACGGACAACACCGAGGCCCTGCTGGAGCTGGTGTCGGCCGCCTCCACGCACGACCCGGAGAAGACCACCACGCTGCGCGAGTACGTCGAGCGCATGAAGGACGGCCAGGACACCATCTACTACCTGACCGGCGAGACCCGCGCGATGGTGGAGAACTCCCCGCACATGGAAGCCTTCGCCGCCAAGGGGTACGAGGTCCTGATCCTCACCGACCCCATCGACGAGGTGTGGGTGGACCGGGTCCCGGCCTTCGACGGCCACCGCCTGCAGTCCATCGCCAAGGGCCAGGTCGATCTCGACGAGTCCGCCGACGGCGACCAGGAAACCGGCGCCGAGAAGGCCCAGCGCGAGCAGGACTTCGCCGCCCTGCTGCCGTGGCTGACCACCACCCTGTCCGAGCAGGTCAAGCAGGTCCGCCTGTCGTCACGCCTGACGACCTCGGCGGCATGCATCGTCGGCGACGCCTACGACGTGACGCCGACCCTGGAGAAGATGTACCGGGCGATGGGACAGCAGATACCCCCGGTCAAGCGGATCCTGGAACTCAACCCCGCACACCCGCTCATCACCGCCCTGCGCACAGCACACGATGCAGGCGCCGACGACCCCGCACTGGCGGAGACCGCCGAGCTGATATACGGCAGCGCGCTGCTCGCCGAAGGCGGTGACCTGCCCGACCCGGCCCGCTTCACCCGGCTGCTCACCGACCGCCTGACCCGCACTCTGTAACCACGGGTGCGGCCCGGCACAGCCGAAGCGCCCGGCCGCACCCACCCCGACCTCGTCACCCTCACACCCCCACATATCCGCCTGTCCCGGCATCCCGTACGGGGTGCCAGGACAGGCGGATACGTTCGGGCTGCCCATCTACCACACGGGGTGATGTCTTGCCCACATCAACTGCCTGGGTTCTCTCTCCGGTTTGACCGTGTTGCTGATCATGCTGTCTCGGGCCCACGGCGGGGTGCAGGGGAAGGCTCAGTTGGGAGGCCTTCGACTGGGTGCCATCGAGATGGAGCGGACGTTCCCCAGCAGCTCATCCCGCTCCGCGGTGACGCGATCGAGTTCCGTGGAGAGTTCGTTGATGACCTGCGCGTAGAAATCGGTCAGCTCCTGCCTCTCGGCGTCGGCTGCCTTGAGTCGGGCATTGGCTTCCTCCAGCTCACTGATTCTCTTCTTCAGCTCCGCGACCGGGGGTGAGTCGCCGGCGAGTGCGCGGGCCCTGGCCTGGAACCGCTCGGCGAGGTCGCGGTGCTTGTGGGTCAGCAGCCACCGCTTGACGTCCGCTTCGGCGGCGAGCTGGACCACGGTCAGTTCCCCGGTGGACCGCAGAGGGGTGCCCTCCAGGAGCCGGTCGGCGGCGGCCCGGATCGCGTCGCGCGTGGAGTCGATGGCGGCCGTCATGGCGCCTCCGGCCGGGTGCGGTCGTGGTCGTCGACGATCTGGGTGAGTCGGGCGAGCTCGTGGCGTTCGTGTGCCCGGCGGGGCCCGGGGCTGAGCGGGTCGTCCACGAGCTCTTCCAGCTCGGCGACCTGGTCGCGGAGGAAGAGGATGTCGCGGTCGGTGCGGGCGATGTTCTGGCATCCGGGCTGGCGGTGGGTCAGGTCCGGTGTTCGGCGGATGTTCTCGCCGCTGCCGAGGCGGCATTTGGCCTTGGCGGGGTCGAAGACGCAGGTCATGCCCTTTCCTTCGTGGATCTGCAAGGCGGGGTTGTCGAGGAGGTCACGGGCCTGCCGGGTGCTGGTGAGCACGCGTCCGGCGAACTGCCGGGACGCCTGATGGATGCGCTGGGTGTAGGTGGGGGCGGCCGGTCCACTGACGTGCTCGCCCTCGCGGAGGTGGTGCTCGGCGGCGGTGAGCTGTTCCAGCCGCAGTAGCCAGGTCTCGAAGGCGTGCTCGTCGGGGAAGCCGGAGGCGTAGGTCCCGCTGTAACCGAGAGTTACTCCGAGACGGATGTGGTCGTACTGAATCGCACCGGCGACCAGGCCGCGGGGGCGCCGAACGATGTGCCAGGCCAACGTCCTTCGAAAGCGGACCGGGTAGATCTTGCGGCCACTGGGGTCGGGCGGGATCCGCTCGGCGCGTCCGGTGTTCGCGCAGTAGGTGTCGACCCAGTTGATGAACCAGTCGATGTGGGCGGCGAGGACTTGGGTGGTGCGGGCCTTGCCGAGCCTGCCGCGGGCCAGTGTGTCGGCGATCCGGGTGTCGAAGAGCGTGGTGGGAAACAGCAGGTCCCGGTCGTGCAGCCGTTCCAGTACGGACACGGCCTCGGCGACCTGCCTGACCACCACCCAGGGGTCAGTGCGGTCTTCTCCCTCGGGTTTCTTGCCGCCGTACTCGTCGGTGGCGCCCTTCCATTTTCGGCCGTGCATCAGCCACAAGCCGGCGGTGGCGTCGTGGCGGACGCATCCGCGACGCAGAGCGAGAGCCTCCCCGGGGCGAGCGCCAGACAGGTAAGCGATCACGATGAAGCAGACGGTCGACAGGTGCCGGACCAGTTGTTCGGCTTCACTGAAGGTGATCGGGTGCTGCCGCCAGAGGCCGCCATCGAGGCGGGCGGTGACCGGGGCGCTCAGATAGGCGGCATCGGCGATGGGCAGACCGCTGGTGCCCAGGGCCGCGGCGTTCGCTTGGCGGCCCAGCCAGTGGGTGGGGCAGTTGAGCAGGCGGGCGAGGTGCTGACGGTCGAGGACGGGAGCCCCGTCGGGGCCGGGTTTGCCGGGTAGTAGCGTCGCTGTCCTCTCCCCGCCAGGGCGGGGCCGCGGGCAGCCGGTCTCCGGCCGGGAGTCTCTCGCGCCAGGCCCACAGGCGCCGGACGGCGGTGATCCGGTCGCCGAGGGTGTCCCGGGACAGGCCGCTGTGGAGCAGGTCGGACAGATAGCTGTCGAGGTCGGCGGGGCCGACACCGGGCAGCGTGGTGATGCCGCGGACATCGAGCCAGACCAGGAAGGAGGTCAGCGAGGGGAACCCGTTCACGACGGTGCGGACGGACAAGCGGGTGCTGGAGAACCGCCGCAGGGCGGGCGGATCGGGGCAGTTCAGCAGCTGCCACACGTAGTTCTTGGCGGTCGTCCGCAATGCTGCAGGGATGGTAGCGAAGTTCAGGCTGGTCGCCGCGACGTGTTCCTCGAAGAGGGCCGGGGTCAGCTCCCACCGGTCGTCGCCGAACACCGACAAGACAGCGGGGTCCGTGCCGGGCCTGATGGGACGGTTGAGCAGGACCGGCGTTCCGGCCTCGGGCTGGTTGTCGGCTGCGGCCAGGACGGCGGGGGCGTACTCGACGGTCATGAGTGGTCCAGCTCTCGGGCGAGGAAGCGCTCGGCCAGGCGGCGGTCAGCGGGGGTGGCCTGCTCGCGGGCGCGAGTGACGGCAGCCGGAGGGTGCCGGGAGATCAGCTCGGCCAGTTGCGCGTGCGGAAGAGCGAACCGCTGGGCCCACCGGGCCGGCGGCGTCTCGGCGCGATGGGCCTCCAGACCGTCCAGGACCAGGATCTGCACCGGCAGATGCCGGGGCGTCGCGCGGGCGCACGGACACTCCAGGCAGCGCATGAACGAGGCCGGGCAGGGCTGGCCCGGCGGGGCGTGAGGCCCGCCATGGTGGTCGGTGCAGGCTCCAAGCACGGTGTCCAGTTCACCGGACAGCATCTGCTTCAAGACCGCGGAGTCCATCCCGTGGCGGGCGGCGACGGTTTCAGGATGCTCACGGGCGAGTTCGACCTCGTCCGCAGTCAAGACCGGCATCAGGGCGCTGGCCTTGGCCCGGGAGACCTGCTCCTCCAGGGCACGGGAGACGACCTGCTGGTAGGTGCCGATGTTGCCGCGGTCCCGTCCGAGGTACTCATTCACTCGGACTTCATCGGTGTGCGCGATGGCCTGCTGACGCTGATCCAGGACGGTCATCCGCAGCCGGGGCAGACTCACCTCCCCGCCGCGGGGCAGGGCGGCGCCCGGTGAGGAGACGGAGCCGAGTCCGGCTCGGTGGCTCCAGTCGGCGATCGCCGTGCCGAGTGTTCCGGGGCTGGGAGGCCGGCCGGTGCGGAAACCCTTGCGCTGGCGGACGGCCAGGAGCCGGTCGGTGCCGGTGATGCGCCGCACCGGTTCGGTCAGTTCGCGTACGAGCAGAAAGACGCCGAGCGGAGTGTGCAGTTCATCGCGTGCGCTGACGGGCTGTTCGGGCCCCTCAGCGTCCTCGCCGGTGCTGAGCCAGTCGGGCAGGTCCGCCAGGACAACGGGCATGTGGCCGCGGTGACCACGGCGGGGCTTGACCAGCTCCACGATGGCGTTCGGGGTGCCGCCCGCGCCGCCGTCCGGGCGGTGGACCGCGGCCGGAGCGTCGATGATGGTGCTGCCGTTTTGGCCGGTCACCCCTGCCAGCAAGACGATGAACGGCATGGCGTCGCACCAGGTGAGGTGGACCATGGCGATCAGATCGCCGACGCTCCAGCGTTTCGCGAGGTCATGGGGCAGGTAACGGTAGCCGTTGCGACAGAGCCCGCGGGGAACGTCACCAGTGGTCTCGACATGGTCCAGTGCCTGTCCGAGCTGCCATCGGTCCAGTTCTTGTCCGGGGTCGATGGCCCCGGACCGCCACTGGTCGAGCAGCTGCCGGTGTTCGCGGATGCGGGTGGCGGTGGCACGGGCCTCGCGGCGGGCCGCCGTCATGATGAGCCGGAACTCCTCGGGGCTGTAGCTGGGGACCTTGGGAGAGCGGTCGCGGACGATCCCGCCGCCGCGGAGTGCCACGGTGAAGGCGTCGCTGACTCCGCTCACGGCCCGCAGCGTCCGCTTGACGCCGTTGACACGCTGCGCGAGCGTGCGCTGTCCGGCGTACTTGGCGCGGT
>CBFHCJ010000080.1:0-15137 GCA_965654005.1 uncultured Streptomyces sp.
CAGGTGCTCACCGCGCTGACCGGCGGCAGGGCCGACTCAGTGCTGCTGCAGGAGTTCTTCGTCAAGTTCGCCGAGGTCGACCTCACCCCGACCGGCCGGATCGGCAACATGGTCAAGGACCTTGAGGCCGCTCGCGACTACGCGCGCTCGGCCGGCGTACCGCTGCCGGTCGCCACCGCGGTCTGCGAACTGCACCGCTGGCTGGCCCTCGCCGGCCATGGTGAGGCCGACAACGCGGCGCTGATGCACTACTACGAAGCGACGGAGGTGCGGTCATGACGGCTGCAGAGGTTTCGAATGTGAAGGGTCCCGCACGATCGGGGGCGACGGAACAGGCGGATGCCGTGACGCGAGGTCCCGCCCTGTTCGACCTGACCGGCCGGCGGGCCCTGGTGACCGGGTCGAGCAAGGGCATCGGCCTGGCCCTGGCCACCGGCCTGGCAGAGGCCGGAGCGGACATCGTGCTCAACGGCCGGGATGCGGGGGCCCTGGAGCGCGCCCGCGAGGAACTGGCGGAACGCACCGGCGCCAAGGTGCACGCCCTGCCGTTCGACGTCACCGACGAGACCGCCGTGCGGGCGGCCGTTCAGGAGATCGAGGAGCGGATCGGCGCGCTGGACATCCTCGTCAACAACACGGGGGTACAGCATCGAGAGCCGCTGCTGGAGGTGTCCGCCGAGAACTTCGAGCGGGTCCTGCACACCAATCTCACCAGCGCCTTCCTCGTCGGGCGCGCGGTGGCCGCGGGCATGGTGGAGCGCGGCCACGGAAAGATCGTCAACATCTGCTCCGTGCAGACCTGGCTGGCCCGCCCCGGCATCGCCGCCTACGCGGCCTCCAAGGGCGGCCTCGCGATGCTGACCCGTGGCATGTGCGCGGAATGGGCCGGATCTGGGATCACCGTCAACGGGCTCGCCCCCGGCTATGTCGTCACCGAGCTCACCCGTCCGCTCGTGGAGGATCCCGCCTTCGACACGTGGATCCGGGGGCGCACCCCCGCGGGGCGCTGGGCGAGCGTCGAGGATCTCGTCGGCACGCTGGTGTGGCTCGCGGCCCCCGCGTCCGACTTCGTCAACGGCCAGGTCATCGCCGTCGACGGCGGCCTGACCTCGGTCATCTGAGAAACGAGGAGACGGACATGCGAGCAGTGGTCGCACACGGCGCCGGGGACCTGCGTCTGGAGGAGCGCCCGGTGCCGGTCCCCGGCCCCGGTGAGGTGGCGGTCGACATCCGCTACGGCGGCATATGCGGCTCGGACCTGCACTACTGGCGGCACGGCGCGGTCGGCGAGTTCCGGCTGCGGGAACCGCTGGTCCTGGGCCACGAGATCGTCGGCCGGGTCCGCCAGGTGGGCCCCGGCACCCAGGCGCCGCCACCGGGCACGCCGGTGGCCGTGCACCCGCTGGCGTCGTGCGGCAGTTGCCGGCAGTGCCTGGCCGGGCGGCGCAACACCTGCCTGGACGCCGGCTACCTCGGCAGCGCCGCCCGCGATCCCCATGTACAGGGCGGCTTCGCCGACGTCCTGGTGGTTCCCGCCGAGCGGGTGCTGCCGCTGCCCGAGGGCCTTGACCTCCGGCTGGCCGCCCTCGCCGAACCGGCGGCGGTCGCCTGGCACGCCGTACGCCAGGCCGGGGACGTACGAGGCAAGCACGTGCTGGTCACCGGCGCGGGCCCGATCGGCTGTCTGGTGGTCGCGGCCCTGCGCGCCGCCGGGGCCGGTGAGATCACCGTGACCGATGTCCACGAGGCGCCGCTGGCCGTCGCCAAGGCGGTGGGCGCCACGTCCGCGGTGCGGGTCGGCTCGGGTCCGGACGGGCTGGCCGACCTCGCCGCCGAGGTCGCCATCGAATCCTCGGGCAACCCGGCGGGCCTGCGCACCTGCGTGTACGGGGTGGACCGGGGCGGCCTCGTGGTGGGGCTGGGCCTGCTGCCGCCCGGGGACACTCCCGTCGCCGCCAACGCCGTCATCACGCGGGAGCTGCGGCTGGTCGGCTCCTTCCGCTTCGACACCGAGCTCGGCGACGTGCTCCAGGCGCTGGCCGACGGGCGGCTCGAGGCCGACCCGGTGGTCACCTCGGTGGTACCGGTGGGCAGCACGGACGAGGCGTTCCGCCTGGCGGCCGACCCGGCCCGCTCGTGCAAGGTGCTGCTCGACTTCGGTGATTCCGCGAAGGGCTGACCCCGAACCACCCGAACCGTCCCTCCTGGAAACGGAGTTCACCATGACCGACATGCCCCTGACCCGCCCTCGTGTCGCGGTCAGCCGCGCCGGACTGCCAGGAACGGGCGTCGAGCGCCTCGCCTCCCGGTACGACGTCACCGCCTGGCAGGGAACAGAGCCACCCTCGCCCTCCGAACTGGCCGAAGTCGCCCGCGGCTGTGAGGCACTGCTGGTGCTCGGTTCCGACCGGGTCGACGCAGAACTGCTCGACGCGGCGGGGCCGGAGCTGCGCGTCGTGGCCCTGGCGTCGATGGGGTACGACGGCGTCGACGTCGCCGCAGCCGCCGAGCGCGGTGTGGTCGTCACCCACACACCCGACGTACTGGCCGACACCACCGCGGACGTGGCCATGGCGCTGATCCTCATGGCGCGGCGCCGCCTCGGAGCCAGCATGGACGCGCTGCGCCGGGGCGAGTGGGGAGCCTTCCGCATGGATGCCTTCCTCGGCCAGGATGTGCAGGGGGCGACCCTCGGACTGATCGGCTACGGGCAGATCGCCCGGTCCGTGGCCCGCAAAGCGATCGGGTTCGGTATGCGCGTGCAGCACCACCACCCGCGGCGCAAGGAGAACGACGAACTCTCCCGTTGGGTGTCGTTCGACGAGTTGCTGAGCACCAGCGACATCGTGTCCGTGCACACCCCGCTGACCGCCGAGACCTCCGGTCTCATCGGCGCCGCGGAGCTCGCCCGCATGAAGCCCACCGCGACCCTGGTCAACACCGGCCGCGGCGGGGTCGTCGACGAGGAGGCGCTGCTCGACGCGCTGCGCCGCGGGCAACTGCACTCGGCGGGCCTCGACGTGATGGTCGGCGAACCCCGTACGGACCCGGCGGACCCACTGTTCGCCGAGCCCCACCTGGTGGTGCTGCCCCACGTCGGCTCTGCCACCGAGGCGACACGTGCGGCGATGGTGGACCTCGCCGTCCGCAACATAGAGGCCGTCCTGGACGGAGACGGTGCACCGACGCCAGTGCCGGGCACACGGAGCCGGCCGTCGGCGGACGCCCACGCGGCGAATCGTTGAACAGCCTCACCTGTCCCGCCGACGGAGCGTGGTTCCGCCGGAGGGACAGGTGGGACCACCGGTTCTGGCACACGCGGTACTCCTCGTACTCCCGGTACGCATGACGTGTACCTGGAGTGCGTCTCACAGGCGACCGACAGTCCCGCCTTCGTCAGCCTTCGCCACCTCGACTTCCCGGTCAGCTGATGGATGCGGAACTTCGTGGGCCGCGCGCGGTGAACGCTCCGCGCTCACGCGGAGGCCCGCACGACCAGCCGCGTGCTGGTGATCACGGACGACAGCGGAGCGGCAGCCTCAGTGCTGCCGCTCTCCTCTGTGGCGAGCTGACGCAGCAACAGTCGCGCCATCAGCCTCGCCATGCCCTCGATGTCCTGATGGACCGTGGTCAAGGGCGGGTCGGTCCACTCGGCCACCGATTCAATGTCATCGAACCCCACCACCGCCACGTCCTCCGGGACGCGTTTGCCCTGCTCGCGCAGGACGTGCAGCGCACCTGAGGCCATCAGGTCCGAGGCCGCGAACACGCCATCCAGATCGGGGCACCGCTCCAGCAGACGGGCCATCGCCTTACCGCCGCCCCTCGGGGTGAAATCACCCTCAGCCACCAGCTCGGGATCGGCGGAGTCGACGAGGACGTCTCGCCAACCGTCCAGCCTGTCAGCGGCGGACGCCTGGTCCAATGGCCCGGTGATCGTGGCGATCCGGCGGCACCCCCGATCCAGCAGGTGCTGAACGGCCAGACGGCCCCCGCCCCGGTTGTCGCTGTCGACATACAGGGCACTTGGATCGCTGTTTCCTCCGAGCCGGCTCGGCCGGCCACCGAAGACCGTGGGCAGGCATGCTTTGCGGGCCATCGCGGGCAGCGGGTCATCCCTGTGCAGAGAGAACATGAGCGCCCCGTCCACGTGTCCGCCGGCCAGATAGCGGCCGACACGCTCGTAGTCGTGCCTGTCGTCCACCACCAGCAGGACGAGCTGCAGGTCGGCGGCTGACAGCTCCTTGCTGATCCCGCCAAGCTGCCGGCCGATGAACGGATCGGAGAAGACGCGGCTCTCCGGCTCGCCGATCACCACGGCCACCGCACCATTGCGGCGCGTGACCAGGGTCCGCGCCGCCAGATGAGGGACGTACCCCAGCTCCTCGACGGCCCGCTGGACCTTTGCGCGTAGCTCCGTTCGGACACCTGCACCGCCGTTGACCACCCGCGACACGGTGGCCCGGGAGACCCCGGCGCGTGCGGCCACGGTCTCGAGGGTCGGACGTCCGACGTCGGTCCTGGAGGTCACGGAGGACGGCTTACTCACAGCTGGGCTCCTCCCATGTCGACATGCGATCCAAGGCGCGAGGGACAGCGTACTGAATGTTGTGAGAGCGCTCCCTGCGAGCGCGTATTGTCCGCCGGTTTCGCTGCCCGACCCTGGCCGTGGCACTGACCGATGTCGATGTTCCGCCGTGTCGGAGCAGCCGTGTGGGCGGTAGGTCACGCGCGACCGAGGTGTGCGCTCCAGAGTCCCGCAGCCCACAAGAAGGCCGTGACCCCGGCAGACGCGGGGTGGTACCGGTCGAGGGAGCGCGGCAAGCCTGGCTCTCTGTTCAAAAGTTGAACGTCACTCACCTGGTGTGCGGGTTGAAGCTCTCCGCGCATCTGTGCTGGTAAATACGTTCGATATACCGTCAAGTAACTGCCAGCCTTGGTTATTTGGCTTCACGGGCGTGTCACATCCCTGTCGATTTACTAACCGGTATGGGTGCCTACCGGCCGTAGATCGTTAATCAGATAGTTCAAGAGCTGAAACCATGGCCGGGATCTGTGTCCGTAAGCTTCGACCCAAGAAGCCGGTTGCAGAACGCAAGGGGGTGGCTGCAGACCGTGAGCATTCACGAACTGCTGCACAGACGTACGAACCATCTGACAGCGCGGCCCTCGGACGAGCTGTCCTTCCGTCCGGTGCAGCGATCGACTCGAACTGCCGTCGCGGCAGCGCTGATCGCAACACTGGCCTACATCGTGTTCCTGCTCAATCCCGCCTACCGCGGGAACACCTGGGTGTGGCTTCTGGTCCTGGTCGCCGAAGGGCTGACCGTCTTCCAGGCGTTGGGTACCTGGTGGACGATCAGCGCGCACGATGCACGGCCGGACTCACCGGAGGTTTACGTCTGGCGTCGCAAGTTGGCGACCGGAGAGCTCGCACCGTCGATCGACGTGTTCATCACCGCGTGCGGCGAGCCTCTGGAGATCGTCATGGGCACGGTGCACGCGGCACAGGCGATGGCGGTCGCGCACCACACGTGGGTGCTCGACGACGGCAACAGTGACGAGTTGCGCGATGCCTGCGCCGCGGCAGGAGCGGGCTACCTCAGGCGCAAGGACCGGTCACACGCCAAGGCGGGCAACGTCAACGCGGCCCTTGCCCGCACCACGGGCGAGTTCGTGGTGATCCTGGACGCCGATCACATCCCCAGCCCTGACTTCCTGCTCCGCGCTCTTCCGCACATGCACGACCCAACCGTTGCGTTCGTGCAGACGCCGCAGGCCTTTCCGACCGCACGCGGCCTGGTCGCCAGTGGCACCGCCGAGTCGCAGCGGATTTTCTACGAGTTGGTCTGCCCGGGCAAGAACCACTTCGACGCGGTGTTCTGCGTAGGGACGAACGTCATCTTCCGTCGTGCCGCGCTCGAGGAGCTGGGCGGCATCTACACCGGCAGCAACTCCGAGGACATCTGGACGTCGCTCGAACTGCACCGCCGTGGATGGCGCTCGGTGTTCGTACCCGAGACGCTGGCACGCGGCCTGGCGCCGGACAACCTGCTCGCCTTCTTCAAGCAGCAGTTCCGCTGGGCGTGCGGCGGGTTCGAGGTTCTCTTCCGCGGTGGGATCTTCAGGCGCGCGGGCCTGAACCTGGACCAACGTCTGCAGTACCTCCTGGTCGGCACGCACTACAGCCTGGCGTCGTCCGTGCTGATCTTCGCCCTGCTGCCGCCGGCGTATCTGCTGTTCGGCCTGAGTCCCATCCGCGCGGACGTGACGACCTGGCTGTGGTGCTACGTGCCGTTCCACACGCTGACCGTTCTGGTCACCTGGCTGCAGTGCGGCGGATTCAGGCCGGCCGCTGTGGTGGCCAGCATGGGGGCCGCCCCCGTGCAGGTCCGCGCCCTCGTCATGAGTCTGCTGGGCCGCAAGACGTCGTGGACGGTCACCAACGCCCGGTCGGGTCGGCTCCCCGGTGTGGAGCTGGTGCTGCCGCACATCGCCCTGCTGCTGCTGAACGCCATGAGCATCGTCGTCGGCCTGATGACGATGAAGGACATGCCGGCCACCGTGCTGTCGGTCGTGTGGGCATCCCTGTACGTCTTGATCTTCAGCCGGGTCGTTCTCGAGGCCGTGACGGCTCCTCGCCGGGAGAAGAAGCGGCTGGAGGACCGCAAGAGCGACTCGCGCAGCGCCCGCGCGCGTCCGTGGCCCAAGCGGCCGGACGACGCTCTCGACGTCGAGGCCTGACAGCAGCCCGATCACCACCCAGAGCAGAACAATCTCACAGGAGCGGTCATGACCGAGCTCTCCCACGCCTCCACTGACACGCAGAAAAAACCTTCCTCCGAACCGCGCGAACAGCCGGTGCAGAAGCCGCGTGGCGGGGGCTTCGCGAAATGGCGAGCCCGCACGCTGGTGCTGGCAATGATCGCCGGGGCGGTCTACGGCGGCGAGCAGATGGTGGCGGCGAAGACAGCAGAGTCCGCGCAACTCGATCTCGGCACGGTCACCCTCACTGCGCAACCTGTCTCAGTCGAGTCGGCCTTCGCAGGGCAGGTGACCACGATCAGTGTTCGGCCCCTGCAACGCGTCACGGCCGGTCAGCAACTCGGCACTCTTCTCACCACCGCCGCCACCGCCACCGGAAAAACCGTGCACAAGACCGTCTCGGTCACCGCGCCGAGTACGGGAGTCGTCAGCAACAACCCCGCTGCGGTGGGAAGCAGCCTGCAGACGGGACAGCCGCTCGTGGTTCTCTATGATCCCGCTCAGCTGACGCTGCTGGCCAACGTTCCGGTGTCCGAGATATCCCACCTCTCTCCCGGTATGTCAGCCACCTTGCGGACGCCGGGACTGTCGAAGCCGGTCGACGCGCTTGTGGAGCAGGTGATGCCCTGGGTCGCCACCAGCGGGTCGACCGCGTCACCGAATTACCTGCGAGTGATCCTCGCGCCGAAGCACCCGGAACAGGTCACCGGACTGCTTCCCGGCGTGCGCTTCACCGGCACGGTCGACACGCGATCAGCGCCCAAGCACTCCGAGGGCGCAGAGATGCTCGTCAGCAAGTAACCGTCACCGGCGACGCCTGGCGGCACTGGAGGGCTACGCTCTCACGACCTCCGGCGCGGCCGGGCAGAGGGTACCCGGGAGTGCCGAGCTGAGCGAGATACCTGGGCTGGTGAGCTGCAAGCAGAAATACCCGAGTCGTGACTGAAGGGGATTTACGTGCGTTTCTCGGTCCGCCGATTTCTCCCCGATCGTCGGCCCTCCACGACGACGCTCATTGCCGTGAAGGTGCTCACTTCCGTGAAGGTGCTCCTCGTCGTCCTGATACTCATCGTCGCGTACCAGGTGTTATGGCCGCGGAATTCGAAACCCTGGACCGAGGTCTGGGCCGACACCTTCGACGGACCCAGGGGTGCGGCACCGTCGTTTCGGAACTGGCTGTTCGACACGGGGACGAGCTATCCCGGAGGTGCCGCGCAATGGGGAACAGGAGAAATCGAGTCCTATACCGACGGTCCCTCCAACGTGAGCCTCGACGGGAAGGGCCACCTGAAGATCACCGTGACGCGCGACGCCTTGGGCGCCTGGCATTCCGGGCGCATCGAAAC
Source organism: uncultured Streptomyces sp. (assembly GCA_965654005.1). Taxonomy (GTDB): domain Bacteria; phylum Actinomycetota; class Actinomycetes; order Streptomycetales; family Streptomycetaceae; genus Streptomyces. The sequence goes on from CBFHCJ010000080.1 coordinate 8,112, forward strand.
CCGGCGCACGAGCTTCGAGCCGCCTCCCGGCGGTGAGCTCAAGGTGGAGGCGCGGATCAGGCTACCCGGCGGGGGACAAGGCTACTGGCCCGCGTTCTGGATGCTCGGGGCGGGCTTCCGCGGCGACTACAACGACTGGCCAGGCGCCGGAGAGATCGATGTCATGGAGAACATCGGCCGGGAGCGCCCCATTGTGCACGGGACTCTGCACTGCGGCACCGCGCCGGGAGGTCCGTGCGATGAGACCAACGGTATTGGCGGCAGCTACACGAGGCCCGACGGGTCGGCGTTTTCAGCAGGCTTCCACACATTCGCTGTCGAGTGGGACCGAACACGCCCTGAGGAAGAAATCCGTTGGTATGTCGACGGATACCAGTACTTCACCGTCCACCGCAGCGATGTCGGCGCATCGACCTGGGCTGAGGCCACCCACCACGGATTTTTCCTGCTGCTGAATCTGGCCGTCGGAGGTGGCTGGCCGGGTGCGCCCGATGCCTCGACGCGACGGAACACATCCATGGTCGTGGACTATGTCTCCGTGTCAAGCCGGTAAATAAACAAAGGCAGTAGATCGCGTTCCTCTCACCGGCGCAGTCATCGCGCCGGCAAAGATGATCGAGCACCCTGCGCAGTATCCAAGCCAGAGTCCCGAAACCCACTTGGGGGTGTGGTATGTCTATTGGCGTACTCCGCGACGCTGAGACCAAGCTTCGAGAAGCCGGCCATGACGAAGCGGCTATCGCGGCCTTTCTCACTCAGGTGCGCCGCGTATGTGACGGCGAGCGTGGCGTCCTTCGCGAGAAGGACATCATGCCCGTCAGCGCACTGCCCGACGCCGGCGCCTTCGCGGACGTCGACCTCGACAAAGTCGCCGGCCTCATGGACCGGACGGTCATCATCAAGCTCAACGGGGGCTTGGGCACGAGCATGGGGCTCGATGGGCCCAAGTCGTTGCTGCCGGTCAAGCACGGCCTGACATTCCTCGACATCATCGCTCGACAGGTCCTCGCGCTGAGAGCGCGAACAGGGGCACGGCTGCCCCTGGTCCTCATGAACTCCTTCGCCACGCAAGCGGCATCCCTGCGCGCGCTCACGGCCCATCCGATGCCGGAACAGGGCATCCCGCAGGACTTCCTGCAGAACAAGGTGCCAAAGCTGCGTGCGGACAACCTGCTGCCCGTCACGCACCGCGCCGCGCCGGAACTCGAATGGGCTCCACCCGGACACGGTGACCTCTACACGGCGCTGATGAGCAGCGGCATGCTGGACACGCTGCTGGCCGCCGGGTATCGCACCGCGTTCGTCTCCAACGCCGACAACCTCGGCGCGACACTCGACGCGCGCCTGCTCACCTGGTTCGTCGACAGCGGCGCGCCGTTCGCGATGGAGGTCACCGACCGAACCCGCGTGGACCGGAAGGGCGGACACTTGGCGCGCCGGAGCGACGGGCGGCTGGTCCTGCGTGAACTCGCCCAAACACCGGACGAGGACGCCGATGCCTTCCAGGACATCACCCGGCACCGCTACTTCAACACCAACAACCTGTGGATCGACCTAGTCGCCCTGCGGGACACCCTCGTAGCCTCGGGCGGCGCACTCGAACTGCCGCTCATCGTCAACCGCAAGACGGTCGATCCCAAGGACCCCGGCTCAACCGCGGTCTTCCAGCTCGAGACGGCGATGGGAGCTGCGGTCGAGGTGTGGGAAGGAGCGCGGGCGATCCGCGTGCCCCGTTCGCGCTTCGCCCCTGTGAAGACGACAAGCGACCTGCTCGCCATTCGCTCGGACGCCTATGTCGTCAACGACGACGCGCACATCGTCCTCGCACCATCTCGCAAGGGCACCCCGCCGATCATCAGTCTCGACGGCACGTACTACAAGCTGCTGGGTGAGTTCAACGCACGCTTCCCCGGCGGACCGCCCTCACTGGTCCAATGCGACCGGCTCACCGTGCAGGGCAATGTCCGCTTCGGGCCGGGCGTGGTCGTACGCGGGAGGGTCGAACTGGTCCACGAGGGAAGCGAACCGCTGGACCTCCTCGCCGGATAGCCACCCCCGCGTCAAGCGGACACGGGGGCGTTCCCAGCCGGAGCCCGAGCGTTCCCGAGCCATCCTCCGTCAGACCTGCGCAAGTGGCCGCCACAGCCGTCGATTCAGCGGCGCGGGTGGCGGCCACCGGCCGGCAAACCCCCGCCCCACTCCGTGAAAGGGAGCCGATGACCGACTACTCACGACTGGTCAAGGCGTACGACATCCGCGGTGAAGTACCGGCGCAGCTGAACACCGACATCGCCCACAGGATAGGAGCCCTGTTCGTCCGGCTCACCGGTGCCGACCGGGTCGTCATCGCCCGCGACATGCGCTCGACCTCCCCGGACCTGGCCAGAGCCCTGGCCGAGGGGGCCAACCAGGCAGGGGCCGATGTCATCGACGCCGGTCTCGGTTCGACCGACTATCTGTACTTCGCTTCCGGCACACTGGATCTGCCGGGAGCGATGGTCACCGCCAGCCACAACCCGGCTCAGTACAACGGCATCAAGCTGTGCCGCGCCGGTGCCGCGCCCATCGGTGCGGATTCCGGGCTGGGGGAGATTCGCTCCTGGCTCGAGAACGACGACATCCCCGCACCGGCCGCCACGCCGGGCAGCACCATCAGCCAGGACCTGCTGGCGGACTATGCCGCCTACGTGAACCGGTTGGTGGACCTGTCCGGCATCCGCCGACTGAAGGTCGTCGTCGACGCGGGCAACGGCATGGCCGGATACACCGTCCCCGCCGTATTCGACCGTCTGCCGATCGATCTGGTGCCCATGTACTTCGAGTTGGACGGCACCTTCCCCCACCACGAAGCCAACCCCATAGAACCCAAGAACGTCCTCGATCTTCAGGCCGAAGTCATCGCGACCGGGGCCGACATCGGTCTTGCCTTCGACGGGGACGCCGACCGCTGCTTCTTCATCGACGAGCGCGGCGAGCCCGTCCCACCATCCGCGATCATCGCTCTCGTCGCTGCTCGTGAGCTGGCCAAACACCCCGGCTCCGCCATCGTCCACAATGTCATCACCTCGAGTGGCGCGGTCGAGATCATCCGCGAGCACGGCGGCCGGCCGGTTCGCTCACGCGTGGGGCACTCGTTCATCAAGGCTGAGATGGCCACGTACGACGCGGTGTTCGGCGGGGAGCACTCCGGTCACTACTACTTCCGTGACTTCTGGCGGGCCGATACCGGCATGCTCACGGCCTTCCACGTCCTGGCCGCCCTCGGGGAGCAGGACCGGCCGCTGTCCCGGTTGGTCGCCGACTACTCCCGGTATGCCGCCTCCGGCGAGATCAACTCCGAGGTCGCCGATGCGCCCGCGAAGATCGACGAGGTCGAGGCCGCGTTCCAGAAGGTCGACGGCGCCACCACCGACCGGCTCGACGGCCTGACGGTCGACCTGGGCGACGGGCGCTGGTTCAATCTGCGTCCCTCCAACACCGAGCCGCTGCTCCGGCTCAACATCGAAGGCCCGACCCACGGCGCCGTCGAGGAGCTGCGTACCGAGGTCCTGTCCCTGGTGCGCGGCTGAGCCGAACGCCACCTGTCCGCGATGGGGAGGGGAACCAGTCACTCGGCTCCCCTCACGTCTGTACCGGCGAGGTCACCTCGTCAGCCGCTTGCCCCGCAGCTGATCGTGTCCGCATTTGTCCGCGGCTCGTCTCCTGATGACCTGAACCCAGCTGTCCCTGATGTGGATACAGTCAGCACGCGACCTGAGCCCTGGCCCCGTGACGGGCGGGCGAGTGTGCACCTCGTAAGATGGGAGTGCTCCCGCCGTCAAGTGCATACACATTTCAGAGACTCCTGGCGTGAGCAGGAGCAGGCGCAAGTCCCTCGAGGAGCGGTGGTCGGGCGGCCGTCAGACCTGACATCGCGTGTGTCCGGCAGGCGGTTGTCGCCACGTGCGGTGATGAGGGGCAGAAACTCATGTCCCGGGTCCGCAGCGTGGTGCGCGACGGACCCGGGACGTCGTTTGTTCGGCGGTCGAGCTCAGGCGAATACCGGCGTGAGGTCGAAGTAGACCCGGTAGTCGTCGACGAGGCCCGACTCGTCGACGCGCCAGATGCTCACGACGGGTACGGTGACCGTACGGCCGTCCAACCGTTCGTAGTGCACGGACAGTTCGACGACGGTGTCGGCACCGTCGACCCACTCGTTCACCACGGTGTGGTGCAGGCCCTTGATGGTGGAGAAGAAGCCCTTCACCCCGGCCTCGATCGCGTCCGGCCCGGTCATCGGCTCGTTGTTGGCGAACCGTAGGCGTCCCTGGGGCGTGAACAGCCGACTGAAGCCTGACACGTCGCCCGCGTCGACCAGGCTGAACACTCTGTTCGTGAACTCACTTGCCATAACCGGTCCCTCATTCCGAGGCGTCGGGCGCCACGGCGGCGCGGTCACATACGGCCTTGAGCGTCGTACGCACAGCGTCCAGGTAGTCGGCCTCCATGCGCTCGGCGAACTCCCTCTCCGCCGGGCTGCCGGCTTCGACGCCGTCGACCACGATGCGGAAGGTGAAGGTCAGTTCCGGCTCTCCTGTCTCCGAGAGGCCGATCTCGTTGTCGATCGTGCCCCTGGCGCTGCCGTGGGTGCGCACGAAGTGCACCCGCTGCTTGGGATAGAAGGTGACCACTTCGCGCACCGGCTGTCCGACGTGCACGATGTCGCGCACCAGGCCGCCGTCGAAACGTTCGGTCACGGTGCACTCGCTGATGCTCGCGACGTACGGCAGGGGGTTCTGGGCCTTGTCCACCAGGCCCTCCCACACGTGGTCCACGGTGAGGACCGGGCCGGTGTCGTCGTTCACAGGAAGAGTGCGGCTCACTTCGATCATGGTGTCCCTCCACGGCTCGAACTCCTGCAGGCCATCACTCCATGCCCCGTTGGATGATGGCCTGCGAAACCCCCAAAAGTGTACGCACAAGGTCCGGAAATGGTAGAGGCCTGCGGAGGTATTCGCGGCGCGATCGAGGTTGAGTGCGATGTGAAGGTGTATTCAGTTCTGGAGTGGGCCGCAGGGCAAGGACGCCGCCCTGAAGGCGATCAGGCGGGAATCGGCGCATTCGCCGGTCAACGCGGTCGGCGGACCTCGCGGAAGTCGGACTTGCGAATCTTTCCGTGGACGCCCTTCACGCTGTCGACGACCTGGGAGACCGCGAAGTCGCCTGCCGCGCTGAGGTACGCCATCGCCAGATGGCGGTCGATGCCGTAGTCGGTCACGAGCAGGTCCAGCGCGCAGCGCACGCAGTCGCGCATCGCCTCGTTCAGGTCCTCGTCCAGGCCGATCGGCACGAGATAGTCGTCCGTCTCGGCGAACGGGGTGACGCGGCCGTGGCCGGGCCGCAGAGCCGCGCCACCCGGCACCACCTCGAGCATCACGGTGGCGCGCAACGACGCCTCGAACGCGGTGAGCGCGACCTCGCCGTCGCCCTGCGCGAAGTGGGGGTCCCCGAAGTAGACCAGCGCGTCGTCGACCTGTACCGGAAGGAACAGCGTGCTGCCCTCGCCGAGCAGGGAGACGTCGAGGTTGCCCCCGTGACGCCCCGGCGGCACCGAGTGAGGCCGATCGTCTCCGGGCACCGCCACACCCATCACGCCGAGGAACGGCAGGAGCGGGAAGCGCAGTGAGCCGCGGGTGGGGTCCTTCGGGTCCACCGCCATCCGGCCCCACGCGCCGTGGCGATCCGCGTGTGCGGTCGCGAAGGTGGTCATGGGACCGGGCAGTGACGGCATCTCGCCGGGGAGCGCGCCGAAGCCGTGCCGTGCGGAGACCATGCCGTACGGAACCCGTGGTGTGAGATCGAGGACCGTCACGGCGAGCAGATCGCCAGGCCGGGCGCCGGCGACGGCGATCGGCCCGGTGACGAGGTGCGGTCCGTCATCATCGAAGTCGTGCGGTATGCCGGAGTCCGCCACCTGCTGGGCGTCGTCGAGCACATGGCCGCCGCTGACGCCGTAACGGCCGAAGAACTCAACGGGGTTGCGGCCCTGGTCCTCGAGAACTCCCTCGTGGCTGATCGTGTCGACCGTGACGACGGAGCCCGGTTGCACGACCGCGCACGGGGAGTCCGCCTCGCAGGGAAGGCGACCCCACAGGGTGTTCCCGGGCGTGGCCGGGACGTAGGTCTTCGACGCGATTGCTCCGTGGCCGGGCTGGAGGATCGGGAAGCCGGTCGCGGCAACGTCGAGAAGGGGCGAGTCGGTCGCTGTCATGGCCCACCTTTCATGGAAGGGATGGCCCGACGCTATGAACGCCCCGTTGCCGTGGTGTTTCGCACGAGGGTCAGCACCGTAACGATGTCTCATATGCCAACATGACGTCTCGCGATGAGTGACTATGGAGTAGTCCAGGTCTGCCGACCCCTGGTCGCCCGCGGGCTGGGTACGTGGCCGCCATGCTCTACGCGGCGCGGGTGACGCCGCGGTCGACGCCGCGGTCAGCGGCTGCCGCTTCGCAGGTGGGCTGGGGCACCCCTGGTGGGCCCGCTCGGCCTGACGCTTCCCGGTCAGCCGGCAAGGCCCTCCGCTCAGCCGGCATAGGAGAACGTGCTCGACGCGGTGTCGGAGCCGGCCGTTGCCACCGTGCCGCTCGCCGTGTGCCCATCCCGGCCCGTATACGGGTGTCGGCGTCGTGGTTGCGCCGTCGTCCCTCGTCGGTGGAGTGCTCGGCGGCCTGCGCAACCAGGTCGAGCACGCCGGCGCTGCCCGCCGTGGTGGTCGCCTATGGCGTGATCGTCGGCGTCCGGCCGGGCGTCCGCGCCTTCGGCCGATCCCCACCGCCAAGGCCGGAGCGGCGGGGGCGGTGGCCTTCTTGGTGGTCACCGTCTTCGCCACGCCGGTCTTGGAGGCGGCGCCGGTGCCGGGCGGTCGGCCGCCGGACCCGGTCCGCCGGCCGACCGGGGCTCAGAGGTCGAGGACGAGTCGGTCGCCCTGACACCGGCCGACGCAGATCATCATCGTGCGCCCGGCAAGGCGTTCCTCGTCTGTGA